>NZ_UNRE01000004.1:300000-474987 GCF_900537085.1 Agarivorans sp. Alg241-V36
CAAGAATACGATTTTCCCCTCCAGTGGTTGCCTTAATAATTGCATTTCTATTTTTTAATTGTTCAAGTTGTTTAGATAAACGGATTTGTGCTTTATTTAAATATTCTTCTTTACCATTAGCGTCTTTCTCATTCGAAACGTTCACGTCTGATATGGTACTTTCTTCATTTCCAGGGGCAGAGCCAATTGTTAACAATTGAACATTAAAATCCCACATTGGAGTTTGAAAGCTTTTGGCTCCTAACCTGGAAACAAGTTTAATACTATTCCTTTCTAAAAGTTGGACTCTAAACCCCTCATAAGTAGGTAAAAACAAAAAGTTCTGCGGTAGTACAATACTTGAATAACCATTTGTTATTTTTGTATATTCAATACACCTTTCGAGAAATGTTGTAGATAAGTCCCCTTTAGATTGAAAGTAGTGTTTTTCACAAAAGACTCTAAGTACATCTGATTGTTTTCCCCTTGCTAAATATGGAACATTTGTAACAACCCATTCAAAGTTAGTCGACATTATGTTCGCAGCCTTTATCAATCCCTTGGCTTTTATAGACGATTCACCTTCTAATTTAACTTCATAGTTGGATCTCGATTGCAAATAGTTCCAGGGATTGTTTTTTAGATCATTAGCCCTGGTAGGATCTATTAAACTCCCTAAAGTTGGAGCATCTTTAAATGTTTCCTGCATCCACTTAATTGCATCTTGCAGTTCTTCATCGGCTTTAGCTAATTCTTTCCATTCTTTTTGCGCTTCAGCAATCGACATGCCAGAACAAGCGAGCTGTAACTCAGGTAACTGACGGTAACCACCAGCACCAGGATAGCGCCATGCTTCAAGTGCTAAAGCAAAAGCAGCCAATTCAACACAACGTTGGTCTAGTTCTAGACCATGAATATTTTCAGCGATAACTTTATCAATCGCTTGTTTAGCGGTTAATGCCTCTAGCTGCATGCGCATTGGCACTAACATTAAAAATTTAGCAACTAAAAAGTGACCTGAACCACAACACGGGTCGAGTGTTTTGAGTTCACTTAAGTCTTCAGGCCATTTCTCAAAATCGCCTGCGGCATTAGACCAACTCTTTACCTTCTCTCCGCTGTGGGCACATGTCTCTTCATTTTGAACAAAACGAAGGTACTCTAATGGAACACCTGGAATAGCAGCGATTTCTCGCAGTTCTTGTTCACTAGTGGCGGTTAGTAAATCATCTGTTGATAAGCGTCGTTTTGCCCACCAAGCACCTAAAGCGTTGTCGAGCAAAAAGCTAACCATATAGGGTTCGGTAAATAATTGAGTAACCGGGCTTAGTTCTTTAGCACCAATTTTTACACCAGACTCGTTAACCTGTTTTTTCTTTTTATTTTGCCAAAATTGATAACACCAACCTAAAGCATCGGACGCTTGAAAAGTGGCTTTATCAAGGGCTGCAATGAGTTCTTCTAATGCATTAACATGGTTAATAGAGAGTTTTACTTCAAACACTGGTGAGTCAGCACGGAAAATTTGCGGTAGCATTTTTTGCGCTAATTGCCCAGCTAATTCCCAGCCATCTTTTACATCCGTGCCATCACCTAAAGGATCACCATCCTCAGCTAACTCAAAACATTCATCTAAGGTAACGTGGGTATTTTGGTCATACATTAACAAGTCATTTTGCTCTAAAAAGCGAGCAAATAGCATACGATGCCAATGCTCGTATGCCATTTCATTAATCAGTAACTCAGTTTCTTGTTTGCCAGAGTCGCGATTTAAAACATCACCTAATTGACGACCGTGGGCACGTAAACGTGTTCTTAGTTTACGGTCTTCGTCTGATAAATAACTTGGTGCACTGCCATCGCTAATACCTAAACGAGTGAGTGCTTCTGTTACTGCAATTTCAACGATGTCACGGGCTTTTTCTACTGTTTTTTCTAGCTTGCCACGTAAAGCTTTATCTAATGGTGTTCTCATATTCTTTATTCCTTCGAGCTTGGCTCTAACTAGCTACTAATTTGGTTCTAGTTTGCTCTAACTTGGTACTACTGGGCCATTGCCAAGCTCAGCACGTATTTGTGCTTCAATTTCTGATAACCATTTTTGTAAATCTTGCTCTGATTCAATTACAGGTTTGTTTAAGCGACAATGTTTAGCTTTTGGTGTTAGCTCACTAATTGCATCTTTAAGTGCAGCATCAAAACGACCTGGCAATGCTGAAATACGATCACTCCATTGCTCAAAGCTGGTTTCTTCAAGTGCATCGTAAACTGCGGCGGCTGACGATAAATCAACACTTGGTATAGTTGAAAGGCTACGTTTGGATAATAACGCTTGTTTTTTAGCGTCATCTAGCTTTAACCAATTAGCATCATCGGTAAGGTCGCGATGGCAGGTATTAAACTCTTGTTCGTATTCAGCTAGTTTGGCAGTAATTGCATCGCGCAGCGCAGACTCTGCTTGTTGAAGTAGCGGCGTTACAGGATTTGGCTCAACCAGTAAGCTTCGGCTTTCAACGATTGAGTCCATTTGCTGTGTTAAATTGGCATGAATAGCTAAGTCTTTACAGTAACGCATGGCAGTTTTTAGCTCTGACCATTGGCTTGTTCTTGCTTTAACTCGATCTGCTTGGTCTTGCCATTGCGTGAACTGGCTTTGAATGTCGTCTTTAGCATCAAAGGCTTGTTGTAATTGATCGTTACCTGAATACATTTCGAGGTTGGTAAGTACACTGGTACTTGGCGCTAATGGTAATGGTGCTTCACCACCTGCACTACGCGCTACTTGTTTAGCGTTAGTTATGGCTGATGGTAGTTTGCTTTGCTCTTCACCTATGTTGCAATTTTGTCCTTCTGGTAATAATGCGTTAATTAAGCCGCGCACTTTAATAATTTGGACTTTAGACAGCGTGACATTTTCAGGACGGAATTTAGTTTGCGTCACTGATGACCTATCAAGGCTCTTAGCATCTACCGCTTTTTCTTGTCCGTCAGAAGCTTTTAATACGCCTGCCGCTAACATGGCAAATAGCGCACCTTCAATCGTGTCTTTACCCCAACCGTAAGGTGCATCCTTAAAGTTTTCGATAATTTCACGGCCTGTTTTCATCACACCAATAAAACGTTTTACTTCAGCACACACTGGGTGCTTGTCAGCTTCATCATTATGTTCAATGGCTTCAAGTGCATTAGCATCTGCTTGTGTACTGGCGCGTTGGAATACTTTTGCCCAACCTTTGTTGTCAGCCATTTTAAATTTACTGAATAAACGCTGGCACGCTAGTACACCTGCATTTTGAATTTGCTCAGCTAGCGATTCACCTTCAACCTCTTGACCACCTGCTAGTTTTACTTGGATTTGGTCAAAGATGTCTTTTAATATCGCTTTTTTAGCTCGGTCAGCTTCTTTAAAGCGATATTCCATAGCCGCGTAAGCTTCCTTACCCGCATCGGTTTTGGCTGTACCACGAACATCAATGGTAGTTTCTGCGGCTTTTAATTCAACAATGGCTTTACGCAATTCGTCGCGCTGTGTGGTAGGCACATAAATATAAATAGTTGCAGTGTCTGGATTTGCACCACGGGCAAGATCATTAAATTGTTTTTCAGGTACTTCTGGTGCCCAGGCATAGAGCTTTTTATCAGCATCGTTTGGTAACTCACTGCCAAACTCTAAGTTGATCATACGAGGTTCGGCAACACTACCTTGGGTGATTCTGGCTTGTGCGACTTGTTTGCGAACATACTGCTGGATTTCTTGTGAGCGGAATACTTCTAAGCGTTGTGGGTTGCTTTTTAGCTCACTTTCTTGCTGTCGGTACATGTCGTACCATTGTTGGCTTTCAACTGTTTGTAAACGGTATTCTTCGCCTGCTGATGTTTGCATTGGCATTACCAAACCATCATCAACGAGTTGAATTAATAATTTAGGTACTATGGCACGTAGCTCGTGTTTGCCTTCAAGTAGGTTCTCTAGCAATAGATCTGAAATAGTATCAGCTGTTGCAGCGATGCCGTATTCGATATCTGTCGGTAATTTACTAATGAGTAAAATCAGTGCAAGAATACGCGCTTGTAATTTTTGGTCGTTATCACCACCTTTTAAGCGGCTAATAGTCTCGTAAATATCTTTACCAATGACACCGCTGTTAAGCAATTTTGTGGCGATTTGGTCGTAAATATAATCAGCAGGTACAACGTAACCTAAAGGTTGCTCGGCAGTTACTTTAGTTGCTTCGTGTACGACACGTAGCTGGTTTCTTAATTGTGAACCCGTACCTGTTTTGTCTAATGCTGGTAGTACACGCTCCCAAAAACGACGACGCACGGGCAATAGCGGGTAATCTGCTACCATCCATTTTTCATCATCTTTGTTGTGCTCGATAATACTGCCACGTAAATGACGTGAAATTTCTCCTAGCTCGTTATCAATAACGTTTTGGATTTGAGGGCGAGCTGTTTCTTTCTTTTGCAGAATGACTTTACGGATGACTGAATCAACATCGGTATCTTCAAGTTGCACGGGCACTTGGAAACGCCCCATTAAGCGGTTTAAGTTAGCCATGCCTGATAAAGCACTTTGGCCAGTAGCTACAAAGAGTAACTTAGAATTTAAACGGCCATTACCACTACAAGTTTCAACTACTTCTTGTACATCAAAGGCTTTCTTAACATCGTCACCAATGTATTGTTGTACTTCATCAAGCACCACTAACGTTAACGGCAATTCACCATTAACCGCTAATGTATCCATGATTGCGGTAACCATTTCATCATTGGTTACGTCGTCAACAATTTTGTATTGCGCACGTAGCATGTCGCGCACTTCTTTTACATCACTGGCAAAGCCTGGTAGTGCTTGAAGTAAGGCATTGCCCATAACTGGAGAAACGTGAAGATTCTTTAATTCATGTGCCCAAGGGTCACGACCTTCTTTCGCTTTCGCATTTTCAGTAATGTAGGTTTGTACTTGCTCTAACACACCTCCTTCTTTTAGCCACATAACAAAACGGGCTAAATGGTATTGTTCAGGCAAACCTGCTGATTTAAAAATTATACCTAAGAATGCTAAACGCACTTGTTCGCCTGCACCTGCGCCTAAAGTACCAGAGGCTGCATGTAAGCCTTGGTGTTGAGATGCAAGTGTAGAAAGCTCATCAAACTGGGCGGCAATATGACTAGGCATATCGACAACAACGTCGCGAGCGTTGCGACCATCATTGAGTTTTTGGTTAGTCCATAGGGTACGCAGCATTTTTGCTAAATGCGATTTACCAGAGCCAAAGAAACCACTGATCCAAACGCCTGGTTGCTCACCATCGTTTTTTACATTTTGCAGATAGGCATCAAGTATTTTTTCCATGCCTGCGGCATAAGCACCATCACAGACAAAGGTTCTTAATTCATATTCTAAAGTTTCAAGTGCTGCCTTAGATAAGTCATCTTTTACTTGGGCAACACCATTGTTGGCAAGGCGGCTAGTAAGTGGATCGTTTAAGTAAATTTCGCGGTTTAGCATTTTATTATTTACCTTATGACATTGCTGTGATGGCAGTTGCGTGGTATCCCCACCCATCCTTAGCATCTAAAAGTTTGTAATTGTTGTTTTGATGTTCACCTGGGAAGAAAACGACTAATCGGCCTTTTACCTCTTTAGCTATTCCTTCAACTAAGCCAGATACGGATGCAAAGCCAAATAATGCTCCGCAGCCGAGTAAGGCAATAACACCATTTTCATCTTGTTTTTCTACAAATTGAGACTTTAAGTTTTCGATAAGCTCATCTGAAAAGTCTTCATAAAGCCCTTTGAGGTATTCAGGGTCTTCGAAGTAAGTTTCTTTATAGTCTTGCTCTTCCATCCAGTTTTCAAAGCTATGAGTAAGATCAAGTTGTAGCCAAGGATGTCCACTTTGGGTAGAACTGGCTTCAAATTCGCCAATTCTGGCTCGAAGTTTTAATTCATCTTCTTTGTTGTAAACAACAAAAATAGTGCGCTCGTCAGCAGACACAGCTTTAGGCCATGGAATGCTGATATGGCTGTCAAAGCTTTGCAGTAATTTAGATAATCTATCCGACATTTAAGCTTGCTCCTTTGACTGGCTCACTGTAGGTAACTCTATGTTTGGAAAGGTGACTTCTATCACTTCACTAACTTGTTTGAAGTTTATTAAACCTCTTAAAGATGCTCGGTGCGCTAGCTCAAACAAATGCTCTTTATCTTGCGATAACATTTGGCACCAAAAACTGTCGAACATACGTTGCCCAGATAAGCCATGGCAGTGCGCTAAAAACAATGCATAGGCCAGGTTTACATAAGTAGCTTTAGGTTGTGAACGATATTTTTTCGCTTTACCTTCTAGGTAACTTGCTTGTGTCCAGGTGCCGTTAATATTTTGTGCGAAAGACTTTAATGATGCTGCGCTAAAGCGTTCTGGATCATCTTTAGCCAAGTGTTGCTCTACTATTTCACGAGGTAAATGTTCACCAAGCTGAAGCGGTAGAATGACGCTAGCTGAATTTCTGAGAATTGGATCACGAGCAACTGCAAGCTGTAACGCTAAGATAGGCTGTGCATCTTCTGATAGTTCCCACCATTGGCGAAATACGTTAAACAATGGGATATCCATAGACATACCGTATAAATCAACAAGATGTCTAAAAGTTAAGGTGCGAGACTTTTCAGTTGGCTTATGCAAAATATTGAAGTTGATAATATCGTTTTCATAATCTTGCTTGCTTGCACTTTCATCTCTTGAAAAGAGAAGTTCTTTAAGCTCTTCAATCATCATACTTCTTGCAGAATGGGCACCATTTTTACCAAATTTAAAACCAAATTCTGTTAGTTGTTGTTCGTTGGTCATTTTGATGTGCCTTTGTCCACAACAACTTTATTGCTGTCTATCCATGCTTCTAAGTCTTCACGCTTAAAGCGCCAGCTTCCGCCGACCTTAAATCCAGGTAGTTTTCCTTCACTGGCAAGTCTATATGCGGTTTTCTCGGCCAACTTTAAATAAGCAGCAACTTCTTTAAGGGTTAGGATTTGATCAACCATCAGCTTATAATCTCTACTGTGTATTTTATAGCTAGTTGAGAGAATATGGGAAAATTGAGGAGTCGACAATGATATAAAAGGGGTTGTGGGACGATACGCCGATTCTTTGTACACATTAATCTAGAGTGAAATAATCATTAGGCATTTTGATCATTAGTCCTTCAGCGCATTACATTGTCACACAAGGCCCAGTGTGTAACACTTCACTTCTACCATTCAGAGACTAACAAGCGGCTCCTAACTCCCTTTATTTGCAAGCCCATCGCTTCAAAAACTTCCTCAAAATCTTGGCACGTTTCAGACACGTCAGGTAAAGAGAATGTTGCTTCGGTGAAAAAGCGTTTCTGATGCAGAGGGTCTTGCCCCCACGCTATCTGCCACCATTCCAATATTCGCTCTTTAGAGTCAAACAGCCGCTTCGCTTTTGGTACACGATCGCTTTTGCTTCGGTTCTCGTTTGATGTAGCCGGCAATAGGTTCCATTTATCATTATTTGGCCAGTAAGCAAAAGGTAGGCAGTGGTCCACATCGTACTGGTTCTTTAATACCGAATTACTCCAGGCGCTATGGACAACCATCCCCTTTGTTCGTAGTTCCTCCACACGCTTGCGAACGTCCCGTGTATCACGAGATGAATCAATCCACACAAGACAGTCATGGTACGTTTGTAGGGTTATGCATCGATTTCGATTTAGTTCAAAACGCTGCATTTCTTTAATCCATTGATTTACTACTAAAGGTTCTATCCATGAGTGGTAAACCCTAAAACAATCCCACAGCTTTTCATCTAGAATAAATTGGCCGACCCCATTAAAGAACTCACTATCTAAAATGATGGAGTTTGAAGTTTTTCTACGCTGCGGCGCAGAATGAATCTCAAATAATCTATTTTCTTTATCTCCTTGATAAATAAACTTTACGGGTCCCGCTTTCACTGTGCTTAAGGTTTGTGAGAGGAGCTTTTGTATAGCCTTAGCTTCTTCTCCAACATAAAGGGCACCGATAGAAAAGTCATCAGCAGAGAGGTGTTTTAGCATATTCCAACCATCATCTTTCACAAAACCCAATCCTTTCGTTGAATTAGAGTTTTGCTGGATTCCAGTCCCTTCAATATCAACATCTATAAGGCGTTTGAACTGGCGCACCCAATATAATGCGACTAAACCTGCTGAAATAGCGACTTTGCCATCACTACGATCTAAAACAGCACCGGGATGAGCGTCAGCAATACGAAGTAAAGTTCTTAACAGAGCAAGCTTATAAGTGGCTGACTTACTGTCATTCACGATGATTCTACGAACAGTATTGAGTTTACCAGAGCCATCATCAGGTAAACTCAGCACGACTGTCTGCCAAGTTACTTCCGTCCGTTGAAGGTTATCTTCACTATTTGATACTAATTGAACCTGCAAAGCGTGGTCTTTTGAAAGCTTCTCTACCTCTTCAACCGACACCAAATAACTTTGGCGTCCATCGGTAAACTCTCCATGTCGTAAACTAATAACTAGCTTTCCATTCGGTGACAACAAGTTAGAAAGTTTACGAAATGATCTCACTCGTATAGATGGGGCTAGATGCATCCACACGGCACTGACAAGTATTAAGTCAAAACGTATTCCTAGGCTATGTGCGCTTTTAAGAGCAGGCAATGAGTCTTTAAGCCAAGTGACTTCTGGACCTGTAACCTTCTGCCCTATTTGGCGTAAAGCATCACTTGGCTCTACTGCTATAACCTCACAGCCTTGCTCATTCATCCACTTGGCATCACGCCCCGAGCCAGCACCAATATCTAGAACATTCGCCCCTGATTGTGGCCAATACAACTTCCAAGATTCGTGTACTGACTCAAAATCAAGAGCGTTATATTGTTTAGCTAGTTCACTAGCATTTTGTCTGTAAAAAGTAGAGGTTAAATTCATAATATCGGTACTGTATATCTTTGTTTATTCATCATATACGGCTCGATTGCATATGACGATAGCCAACTAATAAAGAAGCTGATTACTGCTTAAACTCGCCACAAACCATTACCTAGAACACAATAAAACCAACATTATTTATAACTGCGCCAGCACATTTTAAATCATGGTTGAATTAGAAAAATATTAGTAAAATTCGCCTATTTCTTTTTTCTAAGCCCTTGCTATAGTCAATTAAGGCTGGGCTTTAGCAACGGAGTTACCAATGACATTCGCCTCAAATGTTTCGCCATTTCCTAAAACGAATCACCTCAAACCTTATGAGTTCACTATCACAGACTCGAGCTCTCTTGCGATAACAGCTAATGGTGAAGAGATTGAATCAGATCTTAACAAATCCATTCTTACTGATGAGCAATTTGAATTTATTGCCAAGCCAGAAGCTGAGTTAAATGCAGTCTCAGAAGCAATGTTTCAGTACCTAATCGGTACAAAAAAATTGCCAAAACGCTTTGTTAGTAACCTTGTTTGCGCCAGTTTCTTTTTAACACCAAAACGCTACACCCCTGCAGTAGCAAACTTAGCTTCGAGGCATGTTAAAGCTGGGGAGTTTGTGCAGGTGGTAAATCATCAAAAAGCATATTTCGCTTACGATACGGATTCGGACTCTTCAGATATGCATCTCGTTGAATTTGAGCTAGACACCATGCAAGTTAAAGCAACACATTTAGTCAGCCAAGTGTATTTAGAGCCAGTGACCGTATTACCAAGTGACCACTTTCCAGAGACTACCGACCTGCCATTGCACCTAGTGTTGGTTAAAGACTAGTACTATTTAGCCTAGGGCTCTTTTCGGTATGGGGTGATTTATCGTCTATATGAGGCCACCTCTGCATAAGCTCTGTAGAGATGGCCTTATTACTTTAAGCCGGTGTAAAGCTACTCCATTTTGAATAACGGATACTGCTTTTCTCCGTTATTCGTTTTAACAAAAACTAGGTTACCGCAGCGCAAGCATGAATGAGCCGACACACTGTTTCTATCAATATATGGTTCAGTGGCTTCAAACACTTCAGTTAAGTAAGGGTTGTCGATATCAGGGCCCATAAATTTAAGGTTTGAATAGGATGCTATGTTTTGCTCTGTAGAAATCAGAGTTTGAACTTGTACGTTATAATCGCTACAAACATAAAAATGTTGTCTAATTGCCCCTTTCTTATAAAGCAAACCTTTTGCCCGAGAAAACTGGTCTTTATCGTTATACCCCATAATTGAACATAGCTGATTTGTTACTTGTGTAATAGCCTTAAACTTTGCTAATGCCGCATCAAAATCTTGCTCAAGCTGCAGCTCGTCATTACCTATCGATTCAGTATTGAAGGAACCCAGCTGCACTTCACCACTCCACATATTGTTGTATTGGATATGGAAATAGTTTCGTTCAGTTTTAGTGAGTTCTTTAGTGAGTTCTTTAGTGAGTTCTTTAGTGAGTAAATTAGCCGAGAATATATTGCCTGCTGCACTTAAGCTTCCAGAAAGAAGAGCAGAAACAGTGACGACCTCCGTAAGTTTGGAGCGATTTTTAACGGTAGTGCTTTTTTCAACGCCAGGCTTAAGGTAAACCAACATTGGATCCGCGAGCACTTTGTATTGTTGCCTTTCTTTAAACTCTTGGTCGGCAACTTCGCCACCATACAGCCTATTTTCAGCTTGCTCTAAGGTCATCGGTGTTGTACCACAACCGATAAGCGCTACACATAAACCAAGTGGCCATAATACTTTCATAACTCCATCCTATTTACTTTATTATCAATATAAATAATTAACCCTAGCAGGTTTTATCGTTCAGTCGAGTTGTAGACATCTTGTCTTCACTCCATTCAGTACGCAGCTTAAGTAAATTATTAAATCTGACTAACTTTCTATGTTTCTCATTTCGAAACTTGGCCAAGACTGGCAAATCTCTCTAGCTCATTTTTGTCCAATTGTGTTTTAGTGATAATGGTCAGTAATAGGAAGAAAATGATCCGATGAGACGCAGCTTCGCCATCGTAATTATTTAGAGATACTAGGCCTTACGAGATCGAACAGGGGAATCGATTCATTGGTCACACAAATATTGATCTTGTATGGAACTGCCTTTTGACTCAATTGATAAACTCCTGCTGAGATAAATAAAACCTAAAGGGAGAATAAATGAAAAAACTGTTGTTAAGCATGTTGCTTCTTGTATCAACTTCTGTTGATGCTGGTGATTGGAAGCCTGAATTTAGTTCTGAACAGTGGGAGCATAACTCTGCTTCAGTCGGACTAAAGAAAGGTGATGATTTACTTGTAGTAAGTGTAAATGTAGGAAGTGGTAGAGACGGTAAACAGCGACTTTATATCGAGCAAGCTGTGGCCTCATTTGAGAAAGAAATTATTAAGACAATATGCAAAGACTCTGAAGACGATAAACGCACTGTACTGAATATTAACGGCACTAACGTTCAGTTTGCTAAGAGTTGTATTGAAGAGCCTGATGGTGAGGGTTCATACCTATCAATGACACCTTTAAATGATGCTGGTATTGATTATGTACTAAAGCAATTTAGGCAGCATAATTCAGTAACAATACAAATCTGGTCTGTTCCTGTATCTATAACGGCTAAAGGGTTTAATGATTCTTGGAATAGTTTTGGCGGTGATGCGCTTTAGGAATCGAAGGGCAATGGATGCCCCACATCCCACATACGCACTCTTAAGCAACTCTTAGTAATCATTCTAGTAGCTAAATTAAGCAGACTTTTGTCTTTAGAATAAAGGCCATTAGTTACAGATATCTTAACGTTTGGCGAATCCTATAATGACTAAGGTAACGAGTGTTTCCGAATAAAATGGTGCTAATAGGAGCCGTCTTTTAAAAAGCTCTTCACCTTGATTAGCACACACCAATTGGTCAGCTTCAGAGTATATAGATTTGAAGATTCAGTTGGTCTATATGCCTTAACATCACTTCTACAACCAATACCACTGATACGCCTAGTTTCACTCTAATATTAATGTTCAAAACCCTATCCTTTTGTTGCTTAGGTAGGATGATCTTACCTCTTATTTTCCAGTCTGTTTTTAATTGGAGCGATACGCTCTCATTAAAACCAATTAGCACCTTAAACGGCTTAATATCGAACTTTTACCGCTCAAGTGACAGGGAAATTAGTAAGGCACTACGGTGCGGATTTCTGATAATGGCTTTTTAGGTGTACAGTAATCAGTATCAAGGAGTAAAGCTTGGTTTGGTAAAGCCTGAGAATCGTAGACACTTTCTAAGTTCTCAAAACGCTTTAGCTTCCACCCGTGACTCGAAAATGCCGATTCTGAGCTAGAGTTTTTATCCCCAAAAACTCTAAATTTGCGAGTTTGACCTAATTTTTCTAATCAGAATAGTCTCTAGTGCTGTTTAGTCTACTTACGGTGTTTACTAGGTAAACAAGCTGTCGACGTTGTTCAGTCTGCTTATCGAGTAAGCAAGACGTTGTTTAGGCTGCTTAAGGTGTTTACCAGGTAAACAAGAAGATGGTGTTCTCAGGTCTTACTATTTATCATTATAAAATGACGAAAGCTCTGGTTCTGCTAGCGTATACATCGTTGAAACTCATCGAAGCTATTGAGCGCTTTGTGGCTACTAAAACCGTCCACCCTTTCTTTACTGGAAGCTTGGTCACTGATGAGGTCTGCAAATACTAGACATTTTTTAGGTTCTAATAATACGGATGTTTCCATCCGTGACTCGAAGTTGCCCAAACCAAGTTGCTCCACTTAGTTTGGTTATTGAACGGTGGGTCAAAGTATACAGCCAGCAATATCAGATCGTTTACGAGCCAGTCCACTTAAACAATCTAATCAACCATCACCTCCAGCATTTTGACCAATTTCTTTTTAGTCTGCCCATCACACTTGAAGAATAAATTTACGATCTGCTCTTCTAACTTCTTATCGACCTCTAGTCGACCGGCGCGTTCCAAAATATAGGACTCGACTTTTTCGGCCGGTATACGTAGCTCATCAGCTGAAAAAACCACATAGCCTTGCGTCACATCTGGGGATTTCGACGTTTTGTGATTCATGAGTCGTTTAATAGTATACGCTCCAACAGAAGCTGATTCAGCCACACTTGCATAGGTTCGACGTAAATCATGACTCCGAAAGTTTATCGCATTTCCAAGCGCTTCTGCTTGGGCTTCGATCTCCCAGATTGTCTTTTTCGGATCGTTAATACATTTTTGGGTGTTCGCGTTTGGGAAAACATACTCACTATTATTTTTTAACGCTTGCCGGCGTAACAGAATTTTTTTAAGTGACTCAGTAATCGGTAGCTCTAATTCCTGGCCATTTTTTGTTTGGCTAATCCAGAAATACTCCCCTTCAAGCTCTACTCTGCTCCAAGTTAATTGCAGCACTTCAGACCGCCTTAAACCTGTGAATAAAGCAAACTCTAATGCGTCACATATAGCCACCCGAGTTAGGTTATATTCTTCTTCGGCTGTATTTCTCACAAGATCCATTGCATCTAGCCACGTGCTCAATTGGTGGTTACGAATTCGAGTATTTTTTCGCTCTACATTGTGCCATTGCCGAGTAGTTGATAATACTGACACCGGATTTTCGGGAAGCAACGATTCATCTTGTTCATCACGATAATAGTCTTTAGAGAAGTTATAAATAGTTCGAAATACTCTGGCCCATAAGTCAGCCTGGGCTTCGCTAGGCCTTCGCATTCGCTGAACGTCTCCACCCCCATTCTTCCAAGTAATCGTTCCTTGGGTAATGCTTTTGTGCATCTTTTGAATATCGGCACGGCGCACTGCAGCAAGCGGCTTTTTCAACCAAGCGCAAGAGTAAGTAGATAACACGCTGCGATACTGCTTGGCTGTTCGCGCTTGAATTTTCCCTTCTCTGCACTCTAGATAACGGTCTAAAGCCTCCTGCAGCGTGACGCCCAGAGATGCCTGCTTGCGTTTTTCATTATTTGGGTTAACTCCAGTAGCTAACTGCCCTAAAATAATGTTTGCTTGCGATTTAGCCTGCTCGGGTGATAGCTCTGGATAGCGGCCCAAAGTAACAGTGATATCTTTGCCGTGAAGGTTTTTTCGTACTCGAAAGATACACATGCCAGTTGGCATTTTCTCTAAAATCAGTCCGTTTACTGCCTTATCTCGATATCGTGTGCGACGCCTAGGTCGCTTTAGGTTATCGATTACGCGTTTATTAAACTTAATATACCTGCTCATGGGAGAAATCCTGTGCCGTCTATGTGCCGTATTGGCCATCAAAAACAGGGTATAAGCATCTATTTTGAATTGCACGTGAGCGAAGATAAACGTCGATAAAACACTATAAAATCATATGATTAAGTATGATTATCAATGTTTATCAACTTACTTTTTCTCTCGCTCATAATCGTTAGGTCCACAGTTCAAGTCTGTGAAGGGCCACCATGTACAAAGGCGTAGAAGGTTAATACCTACTACGCCTTTTTTATTGCTGCTTTATTTGAAAGAACACTAAGTTTTTAGAAGGTACGCTAATGCAACGCTTTTGCCCATTAGGAGCCTCGGTCAACACATACTAGCGGATACAATACAATCAAAGTCGTTAGAGACTCAGGAAACACAAGCGCGATTCAATTAGTGATTCTTGCTTCTGCAAATTTTCACCATATAGTTCAAATGTTATCACTGGTAGCTTTTAACTATTACAAATTGCCAGCGGCATGGCGCTTAGCGATATCTTTAAATAGGTCTAGCATTCCTTGATTAAACAAAAAATCATCACTCATCTTAAAGCTTTGGCATAAATCCATATCTGGGTGATCGCAGCGGCTACAGTTATCTATGCTGTAACCGGGAATATCTCTACCTATAGAGTTAATGAGCCTTGATATCCCTAACTCCTCGTCACCACAATGCCCGTAATGATGAAAACCTTCACTAGTTTGTGGCTTAGTTGGGTCACCAGCGTTAAAAAAGCGCGGTAGGTTCTCTACAAACCATGTCGCTGCACCTATTGGGAACTCGTATTGCTCTACATGACGAAATGGCTTCCCATTAAACTCGTTAATACTGTCACTCCAGTGATGGAAAATTAACATAACGCCATCAAAATAAAGCTGCCAATCATTAGCGGTGTCTTTATCTTGAACATCAGTGATTTCAGCAATTTTTTTCCAAGCGCTAGGTAAGTTTTCCGGCTGGTATACTGGCCATTCTGGCTTGCGAGGCACTGGCACAAAAGTAGATGCATCAAATACAGGGGGTTTGTTCATAATTGTAATCCTGGAATTTTAGTAAGCGCCACCTTCTTCACGATACCATTTTGTTTGTCTTCCATGGTCCTGAAGGTATCGGGATTTTTATCATAGGAGAAGGTTTCAAGTATACCGTGTGGAGTATCGCCATTAGGATTATTCATATTTTTGGTAAGGCCGTTACCCAGCCAATGTTCATTAGCACCTGCCTCATTGTATAAAGCTAAGCGATTCTTAAACAGTTTTTTGTCATAATCGGTGAAATCATTAGCCTCGAAATACTTATTCTGTATAGCAGCCTTCCATGCACCATCTTTCTTAATTTTATTTAGCGCTGTAACATCTTTATTAAATTTGGCGCTGAATTCTGGCGTCATTATGTCGTCTATCAACTCAGGGTGAGGTATTTTTTTCTTAAGTTCAGTCTTACTAAAGTTAGCCATGTTGTCATAGTTAGGCACCATGGCGTAGCTACCAGTCTTCTCAGTAGCTTTGGCTTTGTCGATAATTACCAAGGTATAGCTTTTCTCAGGGTCATAAGGTATACCCACTCCAGCAGTCATTAGCCTTGGGTCGGTATCCCTATCTTCTAGCTGGTCAAAAGTAGTAGACCAATACTTAATTTTCTCGCCATCATACTTACCCAAATACCCATCCGGCCCTGCATGGGTTGTCTCAAGTACCCTTACAATATACTTATCATCGATATTACCCGCTTTGGCTATCTCCAATAACTCAGCTTGAGTATATTTAGGTGTATAACCACTGTTATCAATTATCCTAGCTCTTGAGTCACCCAATAAGCTTTCGGCTTCAGCAAAAGAACCAGGGTTTACCCGTTTGCGTTGATGGCTTGCGACATTACTTGGCTTTTGTTTACCCGCATCTGTAGGCACTTGTGCCCCAGTAGGTTTAGCAATTTGCTGCTCTACTTTACTGCCTGTGCGGCCAGATTTGGTTTTAAACTGGGCTTTCTTTTTAAGCTGTTTAGCGAGTGTTTCGAACAAGCCTCCCAGCTTATCCAAATGGCGCACTGTGTTAGCGGCTACAGCAGCGGTTCCTGCACCGCCGGTAAGGGCGACGAGTATTGCGCCTAGTACAATATCAAATATAGCAGCACCACCCATTTCGGTTAATTCGGTATGGTGCTGTGCGTCGGCAAAGTCTTTTACAAATTGGAGCAACACCGTTTGAGTTTCACTGTCATCGCTAATAAAACTGGCAATTTCGTAAGCTTCGGTGAGGTTTTCTTTGGTAATGGAGGATGGATCAAATCCTAGTGCTTTCACATACGCTCGGTGTTGTTCTGAACGCCAATTACTGGCAAAGCTCTCTGCCCAACCTTTATCGTCATCTACATTGTAAGCATCCCAGCCAGCGTTTAAAGCTCGCTTAAGCTGCCCTTGCATGGAGCCAAGCTCTATAAGGTTATAGGTAAATTCAGCGGCATCACCAACCGCCCCCCCCACTCCCGTTAACAGAGAGCCAATACTCGACGCGCCCTTTTCAAGGGCATTTAGCTCACCATATTCGGCTGCTATCTTGGCGCCTTCCGCTCTCTCGGCAGCAATAATGCTACTGAGCACTGCGGTAATTTCGGCTCTAGTGGCCGCAATAGCGGCTTCATCGGGTTGCTCGCCAAACTCAACGTCCACATTGTTAGGCTTGAGGTTTTGTAGATTCGCTTGGCCGCTAGCATCCAACATACCTTCGAATACTGAACCGTCAGCTAAAGTCGCTTTGTAGGGCAAGTTAGCTGCAGGTGAGCCGTCTGGCAATGCGCAATACAAATCTAGGGCTTCGAGTATATCTTCTGTCGTTTGGCCACCATGCCCCAAAGGCGCTTGAGTAGACATTGCGCGAGCTACAGCGTTCTCTGGTAAGGTTGCAACAGGGACGCCGCCTTCGGCGTCTGTGGGAGGTGTTGGAGCAAAGCTTTCGCCTTTAAAAACTGATACTTCGCCATTTACAATGCTGGAGCTTAACCAATTAAGCTTATCTTGATGCGATTTGCTGTGGGCCAAATAGTCATTCGACAATTGTTGGTAGAGTTTGCCAAGGTCAAACTGGAAGCCCCAATTTGCATTGTGTTTTTGTAATAGTGATTCTACCCAGTATCGGTCGATACTGTTTTGAACAGATTCACTATTAATATCGCCATGCTGTAGGTGTTTGGGTAAAAACCAATAACTTTGGCCAAAAGCGTCTACTAGCAAGGTTTGATTAAACTTTGAGAACTCAATAGGATTAGATTGTAAATGCATGCATCCCCCACGCATTACTAATCTGCTTTACAACTTTACACATGGATTTCCCTGTCGCTGCATCTATAAGTATTGACTTAGCAATCAATAAAGTAGCGATGCTAGCAGGGCAGTGAGTTAATAGTCAACAAGTATAAAAAGGTGTTTGATATTTTTCTAAAACAAGCTCATGTAAACAGTAATGGCAACATTTTACCTTCTACTTTGCTAGGCGATAGCGTAGGAGAATCTTAAACAGGTAAAGGCTGATGATTTTTTACTTCTCGAATAGCAAAGCTACTATCTAATTGGCTTACCATGGTTAAGCGTTGCAGCTCCCTCACCCACTTTTCATAGGCCGCTAAGTCGGCAGTCAATACTTGAAGTAAGTAATCAAAAGCGCCAGAAACAGTATGGCAACTTACCACTTCTGGCATATCTTTCACTGCGGCTTCAAAGGCCATTACCGGTGCGTCTTGATGCTCCTTCAAACGAACGTGCACAAAGGTGGTAATTTGCAGACCTAGTTTAGTTTTGTTGAGGTGAGCGCGGTAAGACTCAATATAGCCTTGCTGCTCGAGTAAACGTAAACGCCTAGCCACCGGAGAGGCCGACAAGCCTACCTGTTCCGCCAACTCGGCAGTAGTAAGCCGGCAATCACGCTGAATCAAATGTAATAGCTCTCGGTCAACTTTATTCATCCCACACCACCAGCAATCAAAACCAACAATCATCTTAATATTAGCTAATCGAGCTAAAATAGAGGCAAAACATCATCCAAAAAACCTCCTTTAGCCAGCCAACATTAGCAACAATACCTTATCTCTATAAGGATATGAATCATGGCTACAACAAGTACCTCTGCAAGCTTAGCTAAATTGCAGGTTGTTCCGCTCTCATGCACCCGCCAGCAAAGGCGCCCGGGCCTTATTGCAGCGATAGCAACCATCGTAATTTGGTCAACTTACTTTTTGTCCTTACGCAGTAGCGCTCTGTCCCCCCTTAGCGTGCTTGAAATAAGCCTGTTTCGTTATGTCATTCCGGCTGCTCTGCTATGCCCACTATTGATAAAACGTTGGTCTAAAATCGCTGGTGTTGCTTGGCCCTATTTGCTGGGAATGGTTGCCGGAGCAGGGCTACCGTTTTTCCTATGCTCCGCTATTGCGATGTCTTATACGCCTGTGGCTCAAGGCAGTACCCTAGTGCCAGGTGTAGCTCCGTTTTTTGTTACTGCCATTGCTGTTCTGGTGTTTAAGCAGCCCTTTGAGCGCTATAAGAAAATAGGCTTAAGCGCCATCTTCATCGGTGTGTTGCTACTGCTAGCGAACAGTTTTAGCCAATCCAGCAGCCAACAGCTACTCGGACAAGCGATGTTTTTAGGCGCTAGCTTGTTGTGGGCGGTTTTTACTTTGTCTGCCCGCCAAAGTGGCCTTAGTCCGCTAGAGACAGCAGCGGTGATTACCGTACCCAATGCCCTCATATTAGTCATTTATGTTTGCTTGAATCCAAGCCATAGTTGGGGAGCGGGGCAAGTTGCCATTGCGGAGCTGCTTAGCCACATGATGATTCAAGGGATTATTGTTGGGCTACTAGCAAGCTGTTGTTATAGCTTTGCCATTAGTCGCTTAGGGGCTGAATTAAGCTCAGCCTTGGGCTCACTCACCCCAGTATTGGCTTCACTACTGGCCTTTAGGCTGTTTGCTGAAAACCTCGACCCACTAACAATATTCGGTATTATAAGCACAGTCATTGGCGTTGTGATCGCCAGTGGATATAAGCCAAGCAAAGCGCTTGCTTTACAGCTAAAGGAATAACTATGTTTGCTAATCTTCCAGCCGCCAAAGATGATCCTATTTTGTCATTGGGCTTAGCCTTTAAAGACGACACTCGCAGTGACAAAATTGACCTAGGAATAGGGGTTTACCGCAATGAGCAAGGCGAAACACCGGTAATGAAAGCGGTAAGTATTGCTCAGCAGCGCTTACTGGATCAGCAAATCACTCAGGCTTACATCGGTTTAGCCGGAAACGCCAGTTACAACCAAGCCATGTTGGACTTATTACTCAGCGGCACCGAGGCTTTCTCACGGGCGATAGCCATGCAAACCCCGGGGGCCAGTGGCGCTTTACGATTGCTGGCCGACCTTATTGCCAGTGCCAAACCTAATGCTAAAGTATGGCTGTCTAACCCCAGCTATGTGAACCATCAACCCATTATGCAAGCCGCTGGTTTGGCAGTGGGCTTTTATCCCTATTTCGACCCTGTTAGCAAGCAAGTTGATGAGTCAGCGATGTTAGAACAAGTTGCTAAACTTGGACCCGATGACGTACTGCTATTGCATGGCTGCTGTCACAACCCGACCGGTGCTGACATCTCCTTTTCTGCTTGGCAACACATTAGCGAACTCGCACTCAAAAATGGCTTTTTGCCGTTTGTTGACTTGGCTTATCAAGGCTTTGGCCAAGGTTTAATAAAAGATACCCAAGGCTTACAGCATCTCGCCCGGCAGGTACCAGAGCTATTGATTGCCAGCTCTAACTCTAAGAGCTTTGGCTTATATCGAGAACGTAGTGGTGTGGCCATGGTAGTAGGAGAAACCTTACAGCAAGCTACTAACGCCCGCGGCAAACTCTTCGAGCTGGCGCGTCGCAGCTACACCATGCCACCCAACTGGGGAGCCGCTATTGTGGCCGAGATTCTAAATGATGCTCAGCTAAACCAACAATGGCAGCTAGAGCTAAACCAAATGAGCCAACGAATGCGGGGGTTACGCCAATGTTTAGCGCAGGAGTTTGCTCATCAGTCGGGCAGCGATCGCTTTAGTTATCTCACCCAGCATCAAGGCATGTTTTCACTCACCGGCTTTAACCAGCATCAGCTGGAGAAACTGCGCGAGCAACACGCTATTTATATCGTTAGTGGCGGCAGAATAAACGTAGCAGGTTTAGCTAAAAGCTTTATTCCGCGCTTGGTTGAAGCATGTTTGGCGGTGGGTGTTTAGCCCATGCCCAAACGCTAAATGTTGGGCAGTGGAATATAAAAAAAGGCTAGCAAAGCGCTAGCCTTTTTATTTTAGAAAAGCTCGTTAAGCGGGTGATTTAGCCTTGGCTTTTAAGGCCAATTCCAACTTGTCATTGAGCGTTACGTTCGCTTGGCTAAGCTGGCTAATATCTTGATGCGCTTCGGTAATCTCTCGCTGTAGCTGACGATTTGCCAATTCACCGGCTTTAAGCTTATCTTCTAAGTCGTTTAGTTGACCCTGCAAGTTGCCGCTGTCAATTTGAGCATCAAGGATTTGCTCGTCTAGCTGGCTCAAGGCTTGTTTAGTTAGCGAGTGTCCATGTTGCTCTTTTCGATAATTAGACTCGAGCGCCACCAACTGCTGCTTAAGGTCTTTAAGTTGGTGTTCCTTATCTAACAAGCGGCTATCGGTATCTGCCATGCTATTGCTTAACTCAAGCTGAGAGTTAGCCGCAGCCAGCTGCTTACGAATTTGATCTAGCTCCGAAGTAGCTTCTAAATACTTTGACTCTACTTGCTCTACTCGCTCACGCAGTTCCAGCTCTTGTTGCTGGGTTTTCTCAAGCTCTGGCAACACTTGTTCTAATTGGGCTTCTGCGCTTCTGCTTACGGTGTCTAAGGCCTGTTTATCGCCACGCAACTCGTCTAGTTCTTGGTTCACAAGCTGCTGTTGCTCGCTTAGCTCTTGAATCGTTTGCGCGTCTTCTAAACAACGCTGCTCCAATGCGATCAGCTTTTGAGAAAGCTCTTCTTCGCGCTCAGCAGCGGCAGCTAATTCACTACCGTCAGCAACTTGGTCTTGCAGCTCCGAGTGGGCTTTCTTAGCGGCGGCTAGCTCTTGGTTAAGCTGCTCAACTTGTTCAGTTAGTTGCTGATGCTCTTCACGCTGTTCTTCACTTTGCTGCTGTAAAGCTTGGCTTTGGGTATCATGCTCTTGCAGTTGTTTTTGCTGTTGCTCAAGGGTTGTTTGCAGCTGTTGATTTGTTGCCTCTATGCTTTGCTTAGTTTTCACTAGGCTAGTCATGCGTTCACTAACATCACAGTGTTCTTCGGTAAGCTGTTTGGTCAGCGCTAATTCTTTATCCAGAGCTTCACTCATTTCGCCCAATTGCTTACGCAGGGCCTGCTCGAGTTCAGTTTGTTGCTGCTGTGCTTCTTTACCATTTTGCTGGTAAGCCTCTAGTTCTTGTTGACTCTCTTGCAGCTGCTGCTCCAGCTCTAGCTTATCTACTTGCAAGCTCTGTAAGCTTTGCTGGTCATTTTCAGCGGCCTGTAATTCGTCTTGCAGGCTTTGAACTTGCTGCTCAAACTGTTGGTGCTGCTCTTGGTAATTTTGAGTGCTTTGTTCACTATCGTGCAAGGCGCGTTGCGCCTCTTTAAGCTGTTGAACCTGCTCTTCACTTTGTTGTTTAGATTTGTCGAGCTCACCAAAAAGCTCACTGGTTTTGGCTGCAGCTTGCTCTAATTTTGCACGCAGCTCTTCGCATTCTTGTTCAGCACTTTTTTGTAGTTTGGCCGCCTCATCGAGTTGCTGGCGGTGCGCAACAATAAGGGCCTCACGCCCCTCTTCCCAGTGTTGTTGTTTTTCTTGAGCAAGCCGTCCAATTCGCGCTTCGGTTGACTGCTCCAACTGCACAAACCAATCATTTAATGAATTAGCAAAACCGTTAGGTAGTTGCGCTATCGCATGTTGCTGCTGATAAGTTTTAGTTAGCTGCTTTTGAGCGCTGGCTTGGGCCTGCTCGATAAGCTGCTGAGAGGGGGCCTCTCCATTGTGCTCGGTTAAAAAATCCATCAGAAATGCTTCATCAAATGAACCGCCTTCGGCAAGCATTTGGTGAACCAAGGTATCTATGTTTTCAGCGTCCATGACTTTTCCCTATTGAGCTTGCTCGCGACAAACCCAACACTGCTACTTTGGTGGCAATAGCAACCACCTATCACTATTGATTAGCGGCACTATATCAACCAGCCAATCAATGGTGCAATCAACAGGCTTTAAAACAGTTAAGGTAATCATACTATTGCTGACTCTAAGCAAGTTAAACCGTGTTTAGTCCGCAAAAAGCAAGCACGGGGAAAGTGCTCAAAGCGCAGTATTTATTTGTATTTACAAATCTATCACCTAATATTTAATTAGCTACGTTAATATTGAGTTATTCCACTAGAAACAAGATCAATAATTAGCCTGATTAAAAATCTAAGGTGTTGCTATGGCTGAAAAAGATCTGATAGAGAAATTGCAGGGTTTTCCATTGGCTTGGCACTGGTCACGTAACAGCAGCCAAGTGCACTGCGATAAGCAATTGATAGATGCTTTGGCCTACCCCAATGAAGCGCAACTAAGCTTAAAACAGTTAGTGAACCGCTTAGAAGCAGAGCAAGTAAGCTACCTACAGCGTGCTATTTTTGAAACGCAACACCAAGAGCAAACCCTAGAGCTCAACCTAATCTTCAATATCAAACAAAAACGCTATGTGGGCCAGGTGTTAATTTGGCGCGAGCTGGTCAATCAGGTAAACGGCTCCATTGAGTTTATTTTGCCTTTACTGGATAAAAGCGAAGAGCAACAACTTATCCAAGAGCACCTGGCCTCTGAATACACGCCGGCTATCATCTGTAATCAAAACGACAGCATTATTTGGCTTAACCAAGCAGCCAGCAAAGCACTACAGCAGCCCAGCTATTACTTGCTCGCGAGTAGAGTTACCCTTGCTGATAACAACGCAACAAACACCAGTAGTAAAATAAAACGCCAGATTAAAAGCTTGGCAGGCCAACTAGTGCCACTAGAAGCAAAATCAACCAGCATCCATACCAATGCGCCTAAACAGCGCTTTACCCTTTATAAGTTGGTATCGGAGACAGAACCGGTCTCTGCGCAGCGCGTGTGGAATAGCGAAGCCAAGTTTGCTCAGCAATTGGCAATAGCTCAAAAGAGTTTAGCCAAGCAAGAAACATTGATTGTATTTGCCCTAAAGTTAGAAAACCAAGACGAGGCCGCAGCGCAACGACTCCGGCAGCTACTGCTCAGTAATTTAAAAAAACTAAACCAAGCCATATCCATAGCTTGGCTAGGTAAAGGTGCTATCTCGGGTTTCTTATCTGCGCCCAAAAAACTACAAGCGATTCAACAGCGTTTAGAGCAAGCCATCAGCCAACTGTTAACGCCAAATGAGCAAGGCAGCATGGGAGCAATACAAAGCCAAATGGGGGTTTCGGTAATGGGTATCGATGCCAGCAATAGCCAACAAGCCATCGATCATGCTCAAAAAGCCATGTTAAATGCCGAGCCCAAGCCGCTAGACCAGCTTGCCCAGCAAGCGAGCTTTTTTGATTCACGCTTAAATCAAGCGCGGGATAAGCTCATTCAATCAGCGCAGCCAAACAGCAGTAAACCGAGTGATAGAGGCGAACTGTACATCGATCTTAGTGATTAATCTTAATCGCAGCCCGCTACTTTTAATGATACTGAACCAACTATATATTTTTGTATCTAAATACGGCAACTTACTAAAAAAACTCACTTTATTCGCTACATGGCGCTATGATTAAAGACATTAAGTGCTATAACGAATATAACTTTATTGAATGAAAGGCCAATGATGAAATTTATTTCCAGAACTCTCATCTCTTTGCTGTGTTTACTCGCCACTCAATCTCACAGCTTAGCCACCTCTTTAGAACAAAGTCCTTTCTACGATAATGGGCCGCATTATCACCTTGACGGCAAACTGGTAATGGGCCGAATCGAATTCATTTACTATGCCGATGTTGATTCGCTAAAGGGGGTTGGAGTTCCTGCCAAAATTGACACAGGCGCCGATACTACTTCCATTCATGCGCTCAACATTAGCATTCGCAGTAGCAACCCAAAGTTTGCAGATTTACAAGGCGAAGCCTTACTTAAAAGCATTGCTGAAAGTTTTGGCGACCCAAATAGTGAGTGGTGGCTAGAGAGCTTTGATACACCCGAACGCAATATTAAGGCAACAGTTAAGTTTGATTTAGTTCACCCACATAGCGGTGAGACGATTACTTTAGAGCGACCTTTAGCACGATTGAGTGGTATTCAAGGGCGTGGAGACCACGGCATACTCTATCGACCAGTAGTTGAGCTTGCTTTGTCTTCTGGCGATATTACCGTAACAACCGCAGTAAACCTTACTGACCGCAGTGCCTTCTCCTACCCCATTTTAATAGGCAAAACCTTTTTGCGAGAACAAGCTTGGGTGGACTCAAGTTATGACTACTTGCAGCAAGAGCCTGAAGCAAAGATTATTAGCAATAAAGAAACCGCCTATTTAGATGACCTTCCATTAGCCATCAGCGTGTCTTTAGCTAACCGACGCACCAGCCTAAATGCCACCAATATAAAGGTAGATAAAGATCAACAGCAGGTTAGCTTTGATGCAGTAGGCAAAAACAACAAGTCGAAAGCTTATACCCTACCGCTGTTAAAAATGCTGAAAATTGGCGATAAGCACCATCCAATGGTAAACATGCCTGTAAGCATCGGCCAAGAAGTAAAACATATAGAGTTATTGCTGCGCGACCGCTCAAAGCGTTCCAGCCAACTACGCCTTGGCACCGAAGCTTTAAACCAGTACTTTCTTGTTGACTTAAGTGCTGAGTTTCTAGGTGACAAAGCACTTGAATCGGCAATGGACTTTGCCACTAAGCCACCTTTTATGATGAGCCCTGAAGAGCAAATCACCTTCGATGAAGTCACTTTTAAAGCTGAACCATCTTTTGCGGTAAACACCACTCTAATGAGAGTGAAAAGCTTAAAAACACTAGAAAGAAGCGAGCAAAAGAAAACAATAGCCGCTTTCTCCGCCAGTGATATATATAACAACGTCTATGTATTTGAACAGCCAATTGACCGAAACATCGTAGTGGGTGGAGTCACTCGTCCAGTGATTACACCTAAGACCTCTCTCGCAGGTAAAAACTACCAAACCGACATAGCACTAGAACTAGCCAGTAAAGATGATCCAGAAGAGCTGTTGATTGGCGAAAGCTTCGCTGATGGCCCAATTTGGGTGAATACTCGCACCAACAATATTTTTGATAAAAGAGCGGTTATTCGTGCCGGTTACGTAGAACAAGCCGAAGTAGAAGGCCTATCAATTCCAGTGAAACTGGATACCGGTGCCGATGTAAGTTCTATGCATGCCGAGCAAATAAAACGCTTTGATAAAGACGGTAAAGCCATGGTGACCTTTACCTACCGCAATAGCGACGGTTTAGAGCAAGAGTTCACCCGCGAAGTGGTTGATGAAATGACCATTAAAGCTCGAGTGGGCGAAAAAGCTAACTCTCGCCCGGTAGTAATGATGGAAGTGAAGCTAGGAGAGGTAACAGAAACAGTTCGGGTTAACCTACAAAACCGAGAAAACTTTAGCTACAGCATGATCCTAGGAAAAAACTACTTACGTAACGGCTTTGTGGTAAGCAGCGATGGCCGCTTTATTCTTACCAAACAGCCTTAAACAAGCTTAAGTAAACACAAAAAACGGCCCTTGATGCCATTTTTTTATTCCACTAGAAGCGATACTCTAGCCTGCCCAAAAACACTCTTTGCGAAGCTATAGCATTAACGCCCATTCAGTTCTGGTAATTAGCTATTAACTCGCTGTTTTTAAAAGCATAGGCTATTTTTATAAGACCAACTCTGATCGCCATGAGACTCTAATTGATGCGCCCTATGCTGCTACTGTTTCTATTGCTAACTATCCTG
Source organism: Agarivorans sp. Alg241-V36 (assembly GCF_900537085.1). NCBI lineage: Bacteria > Pseudomonadati > Pseudomonadota > Gammaproteobacteria > Alteromonadales > Alteromonadaceae > Agarivorans > Agarivorans sp. Alg241-V36. Next base: position 326,240 of record NZ_UNRE01000004.1, read on the forward strand.
CAAATTAACAAGCTGCATGCCAATACTTATACCGTTTACAGTATCAACGCTCCCCCTCTTACCATGCTTAACCCAAGGCAAGCTGGCATTGTTGGCGATGTAGTGATTGAGGCATTCTCCCGCTTAGGCCATAAAGTGTCGCTGCAAGAAGTTCCTTGGAAGCGAGCTCAACGTATTACCAGTGAGGGCGAAAATCTATTTATCATGCCGCTAGCCCTATTACCTTCTCGCGAAAATCATTTTACCTGGGTGGCTTACATCATGGATCTAGAGCGCAGCTTTGCCACTACTCATCTGCGCATTGATAGTTACCAACAAGCCAAGGAACAGCTCAACAAGATTGGTGTAGGTCAGGGCTCAGCGCAAACTCAAATTCTACAAGACAAACTCTTCGACAATAACCAAATCGTAGAGCTAAAAATTGGCTCGGCAAGCGCTAGAATGTTGCAACTAGGGCGTGTTGACGCCTGGTTTAATGGAACACCTGAAACCATTTGGTATTGGAATCAGCAATTTCCAAAGCAAGCGCTGATAATTGGCGATTCGGTTGCAACTAATTTGCTGTTCTTAGCAGCATCAAAAAACTCAGATCCTGAGTTAGTTCAGCAGATATCTATCCAGATACAGCAGCTACACGACGAAGGTTTTGTTGAAAAAACCAAACAGCACTACTTAACCCCGTAGTAAACTCAAAAGTCAGCGTTGCTAAGAGTAATAAGACTTAGATTTGTTAATCAACGGAACAATACTGGCGCCTTGCACCAAAATTGAAAATACCACCACTGCATAAGTCATCACCAAAATCATCTCCCGAACGTCGATATTCTTCTCGGGTAGCACCATTACTCCAGCGGGTACCGACATCGCCATAGCCAAGGCCAAACCGCCCCGCAAGCCACCCCAAGTTAAAATGGGCACCGACATTGGATTGTATTTTCTAAACAGTGAAAAACCTAAATAGGGAAGAGCCACACTGACTAAGCGACTTAGTAAAACCAAGGGAATAGCCAGCAACATTAACCACAGATCTTCTAGATGAAATACAAAGCTGATTAGCACTAAGCCTATGAGTAAGAACAACAGATTATTTAAAAACTCTTCAAGTACATGCCATAGGTGGTCAAAACTTTGTTTACTGGCTTGGGTAAAGTGGCGCTCACGAGTGATATTACCAATATAAATGCCAGCAACCACCATTGCCAAGGCACCCGACACTCCTAGCTGCTCAGCAAAGACAAAACCAGCTGTCGGAATAGCTAAACTCACCAATAGTTCTAGCGAGTCATCCTCGGTATGTTTAATCAAATAGTTAGCGACTAAGCCTAAAACAAAGCTATAGATCACCCCACCACCTGCTTCATGTAAAAATAACCAAGAAATAGCAGGAACACTTACGCTTTGATGGGAAAAGGCGATGCCAAAAACCGACACAAACATTACCAAGCCAAAACCGTCATTAAACAAAGATTCGCCCTCCACCTGAATCGCTATCTGCTGGGGTGCATTCATCTTCTTAACAATGGCGAGCACGGCAATCGGATCGGTAGGTGAAATTAGTGCACCGAATAACAGGCAGTAAATAAAGTCCAAAGGCAAACCAATGTAGGGCAATAGCCACCACAACAAGCTTGCGACTAAAAAGCTTGATAACAAGGTTGAAAACAGCGCCAATATGGCAATCTCAAGGCCTTGGCTGGCCAAATGCTTTAAGTTTATGCCCAAACCACCAGCAAATAACAAAAAACCCAACATGCCATGTAGCAGTAGATTCTGAAAGTTAATTGCGTTAATCGACTCGATAAGCTGTGGCAAGGAATTAAATAAGCCCGTCTCGCCTAGCAAAATCATCACTAGCGACAAAACAATAGAGGCTGCGGTGATAGTAATGGTTGATTGCACAGAACCCACTCGACTGTTGATATAGGCAATCAGCATGGCCAAGGCGGCCAGATAACACAGGCTGTAATAGGTTTCCAAGCGGGTAAGTCCCTTAACGAGGCAGCGAATGCTGCAAACTATATTTGCTTTTAGTATAGGCAAGACCGCCGCTAAACAAGCAATGCTTTGCCCTAGAAGAGCATTAACACCAGCTAATAGCGAGCTGACTAATCTGAGTTTTACGGGATAAAAAAACCAATAGCCAAAGAGGTTTAGCTGGCTATTGGTGAATTGAGTGCGCCGCTTAGGCTTAAGCTTGCATAGCGCGCAGTACTTCTAGGCAGGCCCCAATGGTGTGGTAGTCTATTTTTGCTCCCGGCCTTGCAACAAGCAGATCTTGCACTTGCCCTTCTCGGCTTAATACTCGCCACCAAGGTTTATGTTGCGCCTCGCAGAAAAACTGCCAACTGTATTTCCACAGGCTGTCGTAAGCACTCCAGTATTCCTGCTTGCCAGTTGCGCTTGCTAACAAGGCAGCAGCGGCAAACGACTCAGCCTGAACCCAAAAGTACTTTTCGTCATCACACACGGCGCCATCAGGCGCGATACCGTAGTAAAGACCACCATATTGATGGTCCCAAGCATTCTCCATGGCAAAGCCGAATAACTTCTCAGCACAGGGAATCAGCCACGAAGCCTGATGGTGGCGAGAAAGCATGACTAGTAATTTAGCCCACTCGGTTTGGTGGCCGGGCTGAAAGCCCCATGGGCGATAGAGGTTTTTGGGATCATCACGATTAAAATCCCAATCCACTTGCCAATCTGCTTGGTAGTGCTCCCAAATCAATCCATCTGTAGTGTAGCCTTGGCGTAAACAAATGTTTTGAGCAATAACAATGGCGCGATGCAAATAGCGCGGCTCTTGGGTCGCTTCATAGGCTGCGATCATCGCTTCACAGGCATGCATATTGGCATTTTGCCCGCGATAATCACTTAACACTTGCCAATCAGCGCTTGCTTCGTCTGCGTACAAGCCCCACTCCGCTTGCCAAAAGCGTTGCTCCATTAGTTCAAAAGTCGCTGCCAACTGTTGTTTCGCTCCGGCTCGGCCTAGTTTAACGGCGGCCGAGTACATTAACATCACAAACGCCAGTCCGTAGCAAAGGTTACTTTTGTCTATTGGACTGCCATCATCTAGAACCCAGTTATAAGCTTGGCGTTTCGGGTCAAAATGCTGTTGTTCAACAAACTTGAAACCATGCTCAGCCAGCTGTAAATACTCGGTATTATTTTCTTGTAAGCCAACATGGGCGAATATATAGGCCAAGCGCGTGGAACTCACCAACTGCTTAAGGCCTTTCTCTTGCGCGTCGCCGTTAGGTGCTAAAGCTTGAAAATAACCACCTTGTGGATCAATAGCATGCTGCTGATAAAACTGACTAAGCGCAGTAACATGCTGCTCTAAAAACTGTGAACTACGAAAAACCGGAAGCATGGCTACTCCTCGCTGTGTATGAATGCTTGAATGTCTGCGGCGCTGGGTAATGCACTCCAAGCGCCCCGTTTAGTTACCGCCAACGCACCTGCTACCACCGCTGCTTGTAGCGCGGTGAGTAGTGGAGCTTGCTGCTCAATCGCCTCAACCAAGGTAGCTGAGTCGCAAATCTGCTGTTCAATGAGTGACGCTAACCAAGCGCCGGTAAAGGCATCACCCGCTCCGGTAGTATCTACCACGCTAACTGTTGGTGTAGCGAGGCTAGTTTGCCAATTCGCCGTTAGTAGCTGCACGTCGGCAGCACCGTCGGTAAGCAAAATAAGGCTGACACCTTGCTCAAAAAGCACCGCTGCTAAATTATCTACTTGGCCAAGTTTGCTAAGGTAGTCCCACTCTTCTTGGCTCAGTTTTAACATGTGACTTGCCGCGGCCGTTTGCATCACCCGCTGGAAAAGCTGCTCGGTATTTTGCCAAAGCGGTAGACGTATATTCACATCAAAACTGACCAACATCCCGGCTTTGTTAGCGGCATTGACCAGATCAAACGTCGTATTGGCAATGTTATCTTCGGTAAGAGTATTGGAGCAGATGTGTAGTATTCCACTGCCTGCCCATACTTGATTGGGGAAATCATCTAATCGTAATTTAAGGTCAGCAGTATTGCTGCGCTGAAAGCTAAAGCTGCGCTCACCCTCGGCATCCAAACTAACAAAAGCCATAGGCGTGGCGTAGTCTTGGCTACTTAACAAAAAATCACAATTCACCGCTTGGCGTTGCAAGCAATCACGTAGGTAGTGCCCGGCGGCATCATCACCAACTTGACCAAGCATTAAAGCTTTATGGCCTAATCCGGCAACAGCCACAGCCACATTAGCGGGTGCACCACCGGGGTATTGCCCATAAATGGGAATGTCTATTTTACCTTGGCGTTGAAACTCCAAAGGGATCCAATCCACCAATACTTCACCAAACGCGAGCAGCTGCGACATTGTGTGTCCTCATTGAAAATAGCTAATCAACGTTACACATAAAAACTGCAGGCGTCAGCTGCTAGCTTAAAGATTATTGCGGTTTCCTGAGGTTTTCCGAGCGGGGTCACGAGCTGAATAGGCAGTTCGATAAACTAATGGTGATTTAGCGTTAGTGAGAGACTTTACCGCGCAATTGCTTAGTTTGGCCACGCTGCGTTTTTTTGTCCATGCGACGACGCTGAGAGCCATAAGTAGCCTTGGTAGGACGTCGTTTCTTTTGCACAACCACTGCACTAAGGATTAACTCTTTTAAACGTTGTAAGGCATCTTCTTTATTACGCTCTTGAGTACGGTGACTTTGCGCCTTGATGATCAATACGCCGTCTTTACTAATACGCTGGTCGTTGAGTTTTAGTAAGCGCTCTTTATAAAATGCCGGCAAACTTGAATGGGGAATGTCAAAGCGTAAATGAACGGCACTAGATACCTTATTTACGTTTTGCCCACCAGCGCCTTGAGCGCGAATTGCACTGAGCTCGATTTCCCATTCACCTAAACTAACGGTATTAGATATTTGCAGCATGATTTCTCTGGTAGCCCTTGCGCTTAGAAGTAGTCATTGTAACAAACTGCGGCTCGAGGCAACACGACAGTTATTAAGCCGCTAAGACTAAAAATAACCATTCGCTATCAACGCTTTTGCGGCAATAAACACGCGCTGCTATCACTTAACATTAATTCAAACTCGTCATGCGGCAGAGGCTTGGCAAACCAATAACCTTGAGCAAAATCGCAACCCGCTTCGCGCAGTAAATTAGCTTGGTGCTCGGTTTCTATTCCCTCTGCAATCACATGAATACCTAACTTGTGCGCCATAACCACAATCGCCTTACACACAATTAAGTCATCGCCATCTTGCTCAAGGTTGTGAATAAACATTCGGTCAATTTTTAGGTATTCAATATCAAATTTTTGTAGGTAAGCGAGAGAGGAATAGCCGGTACCAAAATCATCCAAGGCAACCTCTACGCCAGCTTTACTAAAGGCGAGCAGCTTTTCATTCACAACCGGGCTGTTTTCCATCAACAAGCCTTCGGTAATTTCCATTACTACATCGGCGCTCGATAAGCCTGCCTCAGAAAGCTCTGTAAGCCATTGGTTAACGTCACACTCCGCTTCGTAATACTGTTTAGGAGAAGTATTTATGCTCAATTGAATTGGCGCTAAACCGCGCTGCTTCCAAGCTTTAAGTTGGGCAATAGCGGTACTAAATACCCAGTTGCCAATTTCCACCACCACGCCCGTTTCTTCGGCAACATGAATAAAGTCGGCAGGGCTTATCCAGCCTTGGCTTGGGTGCAACCAGCGCACTAGCACTTCGGCTTTTAGCAGCTCTCCGGTATTCAAATCTACAATTGGTTGATAGTGCAAATGTAGCTGCTTTTTGGCAACAGCTTGGCGCAAGTCATTGGCTAATAAACGACGCACTTGCGCTTGCTCTTGCAGGGATGCAGTAAAGTAACTAAGTCGATTACGCCCTTCTTGCTTGGCCACATACATGGCTTGGTCAGCATGTTTAAGCAGGTCGTCAATTTTCTCACCGTCATTTGGAGAAAACGCCACACCAATACTGGTTGAGATATACACCCTTTCAATACCAAGCTGGAAAGGCGTGCTTAAGGTTTGAAGTACTGCCTCGCCCAGTTCGGCCACCCTATCACCATGTTTCGGCTCTTTAAGCAGAATAATAAACTCATCGCCGCCTAAGCGTGCCACGTGCTCGCCCTGCAATATGCAATGCTGAATACGCTGAGCAGCAATCTGCAGCAACATGTCGCCCATGTCATGACCCAAGGTATCGTTAATGCCTTTAAATTGGTCTAAATCTAACAGCATTAAACTTACTCGTTCGGTCTCTAAGCGAGTAGCTAAGGCATCACTGAGTAAACGGTTAAGCATGCGTCGATTAGGTAAACCGGTAAGAGGGTCAAAATTAGCTTGCTGCCATACTTGTTCTTCTGCTTTTTTACGCACTGCCACTTCTTTACTCAGTGCGGCTGTTCGTTGTTTTACACGCTGCTCCAACAGCGTTCTACTGGTGTAAACCTCACCTGCCATGGCATTAAACTTGGCAATTAGAGCAGCAATTTCAACCGGAATAAACCAACGTTTGGGATTAACAAACTTACCCATTTCACCGTGAGATATACCTTGAGCGGTATCAACCACTTGGCTAATTGGCCGCACGATCATACAGGCCAAATACCAAGTGATAACACCAACCACCAATACACACAGTAAGCTCACAAAGAAGGCATAGCGTTGAAGTTTTAAAGAGTTCGACTGCAGTTCGGTAATAGGTTGCGGAACTATAATCCCCCAACCGGTATTTGTTACTTTGGCATAACCTGCAATCATATCTGCTTGCAGAGCTGGTGAATAAAACTCGCTTACACCAAAGTCGCTATCACGCATCAACACCACTGGTGCTAAGCCAGAAAGGTCTTTAGCCCGAATGCTCCACTGCTTATTTGGGTGCGCCAATACTCGCCCATATTGATCAAATATAGCCACATGTCCAAGTTCACCAAATCGCACTTCAGACTGGCTTTCTAGCAGATATTGCGTTCCCAAGGCGCCCATTAGAAAACGGTCTTGGCCTTGATAAACCACTAAAAAGATTGTTGGCTGAGGCACTCCCTCAACCACTACTCCACTAAAATATACTTGGTCTTTATTTGCTCGAGCTTGTTCCATAGCAACTTGAACTTGCGCTGGCACACTAGTGACAATATTTATCTTTGATTCGCCATAGAAGAAACGTTGGCCTCGCCCTTGTTGCCACTCGAATAAGGCATACAAGTTAATCTCTTCAAGTAGTGGTGATAAGTCATTATGAAAGTGTTCTAGACTGATTTGCTGATTAGCACTGCTAAAAATAGCCGCTGTATCGTTGGCATAACGAGTCAGCGCAGTGCTTAGATTGCGAGCAATGAGCAAATGCTTTTCATGCACCGTGGCGGTTTCATTTTGTTGAACTTGATGTTGAACCCAAGAGCTAACCATTAAGGTAGGCAGCAAAGCTGAAAACATACAAATAACAAACAGAATATAACGTAGAGAGATCCGCCGATTCATCCTTGAGCCAGAAATGTTAAAAAATAAACGGCGATTTTACATGATATTCACCCATACATGAGTAAATTTTTGCAAAAACAGTGCTTAATTGAGCAAGCACTTTTAGTCACCCGTTGCAGAGCTCAACTTAAGTTGCTCACAGCCCTAGGGTTTAGCGTTTTTATTTAGCTTTTTGCTGATAAGCATCAACCGCAAATAGCTGCTAATTATCCAGCAATAAAGCCCGTCGAAGGCTGAGCAGTTAAATCAAAATATTTGATATTAACTAGCCTTAGAGTAATGCGTTGATTATTTTAAAAAGTGCGGCTTAAATAGTGTTTGGTAAAACTGTTTACCCGCTCCCTTTGTATACCTAAAACCGCCAGTTAAGGCTTTGCAGAGCACTAGGCCTACATTGCGATACGACTAACAGAAGAGAGCTATGGCTTAGTTAAAGCGCTACAACTATCACTAACGTCAACGGTTAAGCCAAGAACCCAGAACTAAGCAAAGACTTCAAAGCCCATAAAATTAACAACTTAGCTAATACTACAATTTTAATGATACCAACACAGATAAATCATCACTAAGGGTAAAGCCCTGCCTACAATGCTCATATTGATTGGTGAACTTTACCAAACTGTCCACGACATGTATCGCTCCAGAAAGGCACAAAAAATGCAACTCGTTGTTTTACTAGGTTAATATCTGACACCCATAAGCAAAATTCAAAATAACAAGCAAACTAATAGTAAAACTCGCTTGCTAGAAGCTTAAGCAAGAATTTGGCTTGAACGAAGACTCGACCAGGGCAATGCAATAACAAAGATTACTTATCGAAATTGTAATTACTTCCTTAAGCACCTGTAAAAGCGCTTTGAACACGACCTCAAGACTAAGAAACCTAAGCCATTACCCACAAAAAAGCAGCTACATAAATGCAGCTGCTCATCAAATTAACTTATAACTTAGCTTACCTAAGCAAGCTTAAGTAATGCTTAGGCTACTGATTCAGCCACTTCAGCTTTAGTTTCTTCTAGCTTTACTGGGGCTCCTAAAGCTGGACGTAGCGCCTTAAGTACTTGATGACGTGTAACCACACCCACTAATTTGCCACCGTCTACTACTGGGAAAACCTTCGGACGGTAAACGCTACTGTTACGTAAACGTTCTTCTAGAGGCTGATGAGTAGAGCTTAGCAATACACCCGACTCTGATACTGGGTAAACTTGGGCAACATCAACACTCATGTACTCGGCTAATTTTAATAAGTTGTGATTAGGTGCCACGGTCATAATATCCTTTTGCATAATGCTTGCTACGGTAGTTGTACTTGGTTTGCTGTAATCTTCTAGCCACAGCTTTCTTAAGATTTCTAGTTCTGAAACAAAGCCTTGCAGCTCGTTGTTCTCGTTTACCACAACCGCTCCAGATAGGTCTTGAGCAAGCAAAGCATCACAAGCACTTGCAATGGTCATGTCAGGGCTAAGTGCATTGTCGGCAGGAGACATGATGTCAGCGACTGTAATTGTTTTTAGGTTTTGCATAGTAGGTTCTCCAACAGGACCAGAATATTGATTTGATAAAACAGAAAATTTAGGACGTACCGGCTCAAGCTGACTACCTCGGCTGTATACCGACCAGTAGCCCAAGCCAACAATCACTGCTCCGCCAATAATGTTGCCGATAGTGACTGGTAATAAATTGTGTGAGGCAAAATTTGCCCAAGTTAAGTGCTCAAAAGCGCTGGCTTGAACACCAATTTGCGCCCAAAAGCTTGGCTCTGCCCAGGTTTTAATAGCAATACCTAGAGGCACCATAAACATGTTGGCAACAACGTGCTCAAAGCCTGTACTAACAAACATTGCCACCGGCAGTATCACTAAGGCAGCCTTGGCGGCACTGGTTTTAGCGCTAAAGGTCATCCATACGGCTAAGCACACCAATAAGTTACATAACATGCCCAGCATCACCGCCTGCATAAAGCCATGTTCCAATTTGTGTTGTGCTATAGATAAGGCGTTAAGCCCCCATTGGCCGTGATCGAGCTGATAAAGCTTTGCGCCACTTACCACGAGTACAAGCAATAAAGCGCCCACAAAGTTACCTAGATACACCTTGCTCCAGTTCGCTAGCATTGCTCGCGTATTTAATTGGCCGTTGGCGCGAGGAATAATGGATAACACGCTACTAGTAAACAGCTCACCGCCACATACCACTAACATCACTAAACCCAAGCTAAATGCTAAGCCGCCAAGTAAGCGGCTTACTCCCCAACCTACACCCGCAGAACCCGTGGTTACCGTGATGTAGAAAACAAAAGCTAAACCAATAAACACGCCGGCACTAAGTGCTAAACTCAAGGTTTTAGCGGTAGTATTAGTTGCCTTTTTATAGGCGTACTGCTCGGCATACTGGGTCATTTGATCGGGGCTTAGCGCGGCAAATGAAACGCTCTCTTTTGGCGTTTCACTGCTAACTACTTTGGGAGTTGGTAATCGCTCCACTTGAATATGATTCATCTACACTAAAACCTGTAATAACAAGCAACTAGAGTCGCTAATGACTGAACGTGTTATTACAATATCGAGAAATTTTTCGGCTGGTAAGCGGATAATTTTTATGAGCTATATCAAAACTTCTTATAGCACCTATGTTTACTATACTTAGCAGTAAATAAAGCCTCTTAAAAATAACTCTGGAGTGAGCGATGCGCTATTCTTTAAAGCAACTTACCGTATTTGAAGCCGTTGCAACCCACGGCAGTGTAAGTGCGGCAGCAGACAAGCTCGCGCTCACTCAATCTGCCGCCAGCATGTCTTTGGCCCAACTGGAAAAACTCTTAGGAAAGCCGCTATTTGACAGGCGTGGCAAGCGTATGGTGCTTAGCCAGTGGGGCCTGTGGCTGCGCCCAAAGGCCAAGCAACTGCTGTTAGATGCCATGCAAATTGAAGAAGGTTTTGCCGAGCAACACTTGGTAAGCGGAGAAATGCAGCTATGCGCCAGCCAAACCGCCGCAGAGCACCTAATCCCAGACCTTATCAGTAATGTTGATAGTAACTTCCCACAACTGCGTATTAGCTTTTCTGTAGAAAATACCGCTGAAGTAATTAATGGCCTAATTAACTACGATTACCAGTTGGGAGTGATTGAAGGGCGCTGTGACGATGACCGAATTGCTCACCAAGTATGGTGTAACGACCACTTGGTGATTGTGGCTGCCGCTCACCACCCTTACGCAAAACTAGACCAGGTGAGTGTTGCCCAGCTAGAACAAGCTCGTTGGGTGCTTCGCGAGCAAGGAGCAGGTACCCGAAGAGTATTTGATAGTGCTATTCAAGGCACCATTGACTCACTAAAAGTTCATCGAGAATATGAGCACGTACCAGTGCTGCGCTCCTTAGTGGCCAACAATAGTTATTTAAGCTGCCTGCCTTATCTAGATGTAATAAAAGCGCTGGAGTTAGGCGAGCTGGTCAGACTAAACGTACCAGAGCTAAACATTGAGCGCTCATTATCATTTGTATGGCGTAATGACACCCCCGAGAACCCACTTCGCGACTTAGTCATCACAGAAGCGAAACGCATGTTCAAAGTCCATCATCGCGACATGTAATTAAAAGGCTTGCATATAAATGTAAAAGCACCTAGATTAAATGATAATGATTATCATTTAATCTAGGTGCTTTATGAAATTCTTCTGCCTTTTATCTAGCTTGCTTAGCAGCAGCGCCCTAGCGCAAACTGCTTCCAATTCAGAGAACCTAAGCCAATGGGAGTCGCTCGCAGTGGCTTTGTCATTGGTCGCTACTGCAGTATTTTGCTTATGGGTAATCCGCAAAATAAAAAAGGCGCTAAGCGCGCCCTTACCAAATAGCTTGCCTAGCCATTGGCCAACAGAGCCAGTTGCTAGAAAAACCTCAATAGCACTAGTATCAAGCTAAGTCATTATTGGAATAAGCCGAAGCCAGCCTTATACGCTGGTACCAAAATCCTCATAAATTTTCTGATATTGCTGCTGGGTGCGCTGTAATGAAAACTCATCCAATACCCGCTGGCGACCGGCGCGACCAAACTCAATGAGTTTCTCTGGCTGAGCCAGTGCCGTTTGAATAATCTCTGCCAGCTTTTGGCTGTCATCAAAATCAAATAACCAACCGTTTTGCTGCTCTTGCACCAGCACCCCGTTTCCGCCCACCTTGCTGGCAACCACTGCGCGTTTGTAGGCTAAAGCCTCCATAATGGCCAAGGACATGCCTTCGGTTCTCGATGTCATCGCCAGTAATTCGAAACAGTTATATATTTTACTGCGATCGCTAACCATGCCATGAAACACCACTTCGGCATTGGCTAGATGCTGTTGGGTAAACTCTTGCAGCGGCGCTAATTGGTCACCAGTACCAAAAAAGTGCACTTCAACCTTTGGCTGTATATCACTAGGCAATAAGCGGATCGCCTCAAGCAAGCTAATCTGATGCTTAAGGCTTACCAAGCGCCCTACTGAGCCAATCCGCAAACGCCCGTCTTGAGGATGAGGAACGATGTCTTTTTCCTCCGGCATGGCAATACCGTTATCTATCACCGAAGAATCGACATGTTCCCAACCATGCTCTTCATGAAAGATTTGCTGGCCCTCTTCGGAAACAAAACAAATGCTGTCGATAAAACGGCGAGCAAAGCGATGCACCTTGCGCCAGCGGTTAGTTGCCAATCGCGCTGCACCATGGCGGGTATAAACAATTTTGCGCTCTAAGCAAAAAGGTAAGATAGGTAAGGACAACATAACAGCAGAAGGAGAATGCATATGAATAATGGGGTGGTGTCGATAAGCTTGCCATAAACGCAACTGTACCAGACCTTTCATGCCGCGTATTACTGTCACTTTTATGTTTAGCTCTTCAGCCACCGCCACAAGGGGGTCATCATGATGCCCCAAAGATATAATTTCAGGATCCATCCCCTGAGCACGTTGTTCTACACATAAATCAATAACAAAACGTTCTGCTCCTCCCACCTGTAAACTACTCACAACATGAGATATCTTTTTACTTAACGCGCTATTCACAATATCATTACTTAATTGACTATCCTTAGTGGCATTATGATAAGCCAGTTAGGGGTGAAGGATCACTCACTAACTCAAAGAATTTGTTAATTTTTATCAAAGGGTTTACCAGAATGGATTCTTCATTGCGAGTTCTTGAGGTGGTACAAAGCCTCGAGCGAGGCGGTCGCACAGTTAGATTCATTACCACCGTAAGTGGTTTGAGAGACAACGGTGTGTTTGTATTGCCGATTAGTTTCAAAACGCCTCATAGTAGCGATCAACAACCCGACCAGCTAGAAGTGCTGCACACTAAGGCTTTTGACGGCCCCTGCATTTTTTACAACTTGGTCAGATTAATAAAAAAACACCGAATTAACTTGGTTCACTGCCACTGCGACCGCAGTATGATTTGGGCAGGCTTGGCAGCAAAAGTGTGCAATGTGCCTACCGTGCTTACTTTTCATCGTTCAATTTTACGCTACTACCAAAAAAACCGAATTAATCGAATTTTAAACCGTTTAGCCAACTGCTTTGTGGCGGTTTCTGAGCAACGTAGACAACTGCTGATGCAAAACCTGGGGTTAAGCGAGCAGCGTTGTTTAGCCAATCACGCAGGAGTAGATACCCATATTGAGCCATTGCAGCCAGCCCAAGTACGTAAAAAGCTTAATCTACCCGAGCAGCAAACCGTTTTGTTTAGTGCAGGCCACTTAGGTCGGATTAAAGGCCACCAAGATACCTTAAAAGCCTTCCAGCTATTGCCGCAAAGAGATAACTGTAAACTGTATATCGCAGGCAGTGGTTCTAAAAAAGAGACCAAGGCACTACTGCGTTACCGCGATAAATTAGGGCTACAAGAGCAGGTGGAATTTCTTGGACAAATTAATAACACCGCAGAATGGATGGAAGCTGCTGACATCTTTGTTCAACCCTCTTTAGAAGAGGCCTTTGGTCTAGTATTTATCGAAGCGGGCTTGCGCCATACTCCAGTATTAGCCACTAAAGTGGGAGGGATCCCCGATATTGTGATTGATGGTGAAACCGGCTTTTTAGTCCCAGCGGCTAAGCCAGAGCTATTAGCTACTACCATGGCTAAACTGATTGATTCTGAAGCGCTGCGTGAAAGGCTGGGAGAGGCCGCAGAACAAAGGGTTCGCTCGCAGTTTGATACTCAGCACATGATCAATAACTATTTAGGTATTTTTAACCAACTTCTCAAGGAAGCTTAAGCGAGAGCAGCATGGACAATAATTCGATAACCGTTGTAATTACCCCGCGAGACCGATATTCAGGCATCATAAATTGTATTCGCAACTTATACCTATGTACCGAACAGCGCTTTGAGTTAAAAGTCATCGACTTAGATTATCCAAGATCACTTAAGCAAAAAATCGAAAAAGAGCTCGCCCAACACAACAATGCTGAGTTACTCAGTTATGGCCTTATTTCGCCGATTCAAGCAATGCAGAAAGTGCGCCCGCTTATCGAAACAGAATACGTGATGTTTCTGGATAATGACTCCAATGTAACAGCTAACTGGCTGCCTCCCTTGCTAGATATCGCTAAAACCGACCCGCAAATTGCGGTAGTAAACCCAGTAACGCTAGAGAAAGAAGGGGTAGATAAAGGGGCTGAGCTGCGGAATCACCTATTTACGAACGCGGTGCATACTATCGATTACCAGGGTGAAGATTATCTAATTGAGCATAAATCTTTCCGCCGCTCTTTGCCTGAAGAGCTCCCTCAAGGCATTCAAGACAGTGAGATGTTCGAGCTACACGGGGTACTCTTTAGCACTAAAGCTCTAAACGATATCGAGCTGCCAGACATGGTGATTCGCGAACATATTGATATTGGTATTCAGCTGCGCCAAAAAGGATACAAAATTGTCACCCAGCCAGAATCTATCATTATTTTTGATAACCTAGGCACCAGAATGGCTTGGTACGACATGAAGTTCTTCTTCTTCCGTTGGCATCCTAAGTATACCGAAGCCTCTTCGCGCCTTTTTGAACAGCGTTGGGGGTACCGTTTCTATTCCGAGCAAGCTATGTACCTGTGGGTATTTAGACGTAAAGTGTTTTTGTTTTCGCGATGGTTATATGTTCCGGTTAATGGGGCCAATATGGCAGTGCGTATTGCCGCCAAACTTCGCTCGTTTATTAAGCCAGTGTGGGATCCCATCAAAGGGGTAGAACAAAAAGCCTCCCCTGCGCCGCTGAGTATGTTTTCTAAAGCCAAATAAAAAAAGCCCGGCATAAACCGGGCTTTTTCTTTTTTGTAAATTCTTAGTCTAAAGAAACGCTACCGTTTATATCCGAAGCTTTGTTGTCATACAGTTTATGAGGAAACTTTTTTTCCAAATAGATTTGGTCTGACTGGGCAATAGAAGAAGAGAAGCGAAGCTTCATTTTTCCGTCACTGTTAATGCCTTTTACCAAGCCAACAACCTTACGGCCGCGCATCATTTGACGACAATCGTGAACAAATGAACTTGGCACATGACCTTTAACCACGGTGACTTTTCCGGAGCGCAGTTCACACACAAAGGTGTAATGAATATGCCTCAAACGGTACACCAAAACTGCTAAAGCAATAAAGCCAATCACTATGCTGATAGTCAAACGAACACTCCCTGTGTTTAGTTGCTAGCCGAATAAAATCAAAGCCTTGATGGGCCTTGAAGTGAATAAACTCAACAAGGGTAATATTTAGCGCATCGCTTGGCTAGGTTTAAGCTCAATATTTTGATAACAATCAGTAATTTATGCTTGTTTTGATAGCTTGATCAACAAAATCTTTACAAACAGCAACTTGAAAACATTTTCAAAAATTTGACAAAAGCGAACAATAGTTAACTCGACAAATAAGCTAAACGTACAAAAAACAAGCTTGTTTTAGAAAAGGAAATAGCCGGGGGAGAGGTTTCGCTGCCATCATTGGCAGCGAAATAATCAAGCTTACTTCTTAATGCCTTCAATCACTAAGTCCATTGCTACGGTAGTAGATTTAGGACCAAGGTTAGTAGGAATACCAAAGTCTTTCATCACCAACTCAGTTGAGCCAACAAAACCAGCGCGGTAACCACCCCATGGGTCTTTACCTTCACCCACTTTAGTTACATCAATCACGATGTCTTTAGTTACACCACGTAGAGTAAGCTGACCATAAAGCTTGCCACCCTCGTCGCCATTTGCTTCATATTTGCTGCTGCTAAAGCTTGCTTCTGGGTATTGGTCTACTGCTAAGAAATCTTTACTGCGAATATGTTTGTCACGCTCAGCGTGGTTAGAATTCACCGAGGTAGCATCAATTTTAACGCTAACGGTAGTCGCCTCTGGAGCACCTTGGTCATAACTAAAGTCACCGCTAAAGGTATCAAAGCGACCAACCACGAAGCTGTAACCTAAGTGGTTCACTTTAAAGTTAATTGAAGCATGCGCACCACGAGTATCAATGGTGTAATCGGCAGCGCTGGCCGGTAAAGCTAGACCCATAGTGCTGGCTAACAATAATGCGGCTTTAAGTTGTGTTTTCATTATCTGTCCCTTTAGGTTATTTAGTCGACTTAAGCATTCGAACTAAGGTGTTATCTTTATCTATAAAGTGATGTTTTAGCGCAGCCAAAGCATGGCCAGCAGCCAATACAATTAGTGCCCAAGCTAAAATTTCATGAATATCGCCAGCTAACTCTTCTTGCTGAGCAATACTGGTAATCGTGGCAGGAACCTCAAACAATTCAAATACCACAATGGCGCGTCCATCGGCGGTAGAAATGAGGTAACCCGAAATCATTAAACAAAATAATAGTGTGTAAAGTAGCCAGTGGCCGATCTTAGCTCCCTGCTTCTCCCAGGTTTTATGGTTAGCAGGAGACTCAGGGTGTGGGTTCAGCGCTCGCCAAATCAGTCGAAATACCATCAACACAAACAGCAGTATTCCTACACTTTTGTGTATCATTGGTGCGGTTTGATACCAACTAGAATAGTAATTTAAATCAACCATAAATAGCCCTAGCCCAAACAAAGCAAAAACACTTAGTGCCACCAACCAATGAATAGCAATCGCTACCCATCCGTACGCTTGTTTGGTATTTCGAATACTCACTACATCCTCCAGATTTCATCGAATATCTTTTAATGAAACTAGCTTCGCTTAATTCATGAACGAAAAAAATTGAATTTTATGTGAAAAACCATTCGAACAATTAGAAAGAAAACCGCTCAAAGTTTTATTTCACTCTCAAAAAAGCAATAAAACATCAGTAAAAGATCTTAGAGTATTTTTTCTTATAGGCTTAAAGCATAGCGCTAAATAAATCCAAAAAGCGCCTTAAAAACCAAGATTTAATCGGCTAAGTGTAAACTTGCTCAATAGCGGCTCCACATCGAGTGTAGCGCCAGCGTGCGTCATATTACGGTAATAAAATATTCATTTTACCTACTATACTTTTTACTGCACATTTTGCGTGTCTCGCAGCCGCGAGAAGAAATCAAGTTGGGCTTAACACGCTAGGTATGTTGACCCAATAAAAGTAAGGCTTGGAGTAGGCTTATGAAACGATCACGCTTTGATGATATGGACGAATGGGATGAAGAAGACCTAGTTCATAACGCAAAAAGTCATAAAAACCAGCGGGATAAAGCACGTGCTCGTCGCCGCATCGACGAATACAACGAGCGAAAACAATTAGAACGCTACATAGACGAAGACTATAATTAGTCACAATAATCGCGAAGGGGGAAGTGTTGGCACTTCCCCCTTTCTATTGCCATCGCAACAAGACAACTAGGTTGTTGATAGCTTGGATTCACATACCGCGTTTTCGAAAAAACTGAGCTGGGTCGCCAGGGCTATTCTCGAATAACTCAAAGGATTTCTCGGCGATCAGCTCGCCTGCGAGTTCTAAGGTCATCCGCCAGGTGCCAAGCTTATTGCTCACCGGCGCCCAAATAGTATCACCCAAATAAAAATCCCAATCGTTACTACGTATATACTCTTCGCCGTCAAAGGGCGGCATGATTTCCCCTTCATTATTGGGAATATTGGGATGGTAGATACAGTATTTAAGCTTCATTCCTTTGGCTTTTTTAATGTTCACAATCAAGCCAAATTCAACATCTATCTGTGCTTCTACCTGCGTAGTAAATTCGCTCACTTGTGGCAGCGCCTTAGCATCACTATCCCATTTATTATAAATGCCGTAACTGTGTAACTTAACTTGGGGTTTTGCCTTCGCCATTGCCGTAAAACTCACCTTATTTAACTTATAAACACGCTATTTTACCTTAGAGCTAGCGTTATCTGCCATTACAATCCTTTCCCCGGCTTTACTTAAGGTGTAGGCTAAAAGCATAAATAAATCATAGCTAGGCGCTTAAGCCCCAGGCTAAATTTCTCAAGGATGAAGATATGAAAAAGCTACTGACAGCAGCCCTTGTTTTTGCCAGTTGTTCACTTCAAGCAGCACCAATTAATGAATTATTAGAGCTCAACGACAGCGAACTACAAATGCAGGTGATTCGTAACAACCTCAATCAGGCACTAATTCGTCAAAACCCTCCTTTAAAGAACTTTCAACCAGTACTAGAAGAGTGGGCAAATACCTACCTAACTTGGGAAGAGATGAAGCCTAAAATTGCCGAAGTTTACCTAAAGCATTTTACTGATGAAGAGTTGGAGCAGTTGGTGGCTTTTTACAAAACCCCTGTTGGCAAAAAAAGCCAAGAGCTTAACGCCACCCTAATTCGTGAAACCGCTCTAGCTAGCGCATTAGTCGCCAAGGGGCATCACAAAGCGTTAGAAGACATGCTGCAACAAGCCGCTGCACAACAAAAGAAAAACGCCGCAGGCGATCAGTAATTGTGTCTTAGTGGTAATGCCAATGTTTAATAAATAGGCATTACCACTTACAAGCTTAAGCGATAGCGCTACTTGGCTTTAAACGACGTTGTAAAAAGTGTAATAACATGCCGTAAAGCGGTACAAATAAGGCTAAGTTAACCGCTAATTTAAAGCCGTAATCCACCCAGGCTATTTCTACCCAATGCTCAGCCATAAAGGCGTCACTACTGGCATAAAACGCCACCGCAAAAAATAGCAAGGTATCCACCAAGTTACCAAATACACTGGAACCCGCAGGCGCTACCCACCAATGTTTTAACTGGCGTAAACGGTCAAATACTTTTACGTCTAACAGTTGCCCCACCGAATAAGCTAAGAAGCTGGCTAAGGCAATACGTGCCACAAAGCCATTCCAAGCCAGTAAGCCGCTCATACCTTGATATTCACCTTGATAAAACAGCACCGACACGACATAACTCACCAACAAGGCCGGCAGCATTGCGGTAAAGATAATTTTGCGTGCTCGCGACGCTCCAAACAAGCGCACGGTTAAGTCGGTAGCTAAGAAAATAAAGGGAAAAGTAAACGCACCCCAGGTGGTGTGAAAACCAAATACCGTGAAGGGCAATTGCACCAAGTAATTGCTGGCAGCAATAGTAACGATATGAAATAAAGCGAGAATAATCACACTGCGGCGCTCGGCCTCAGTTAATTGTAAAAACCACATATATAGAACAACCTATCTTTTTGTTAATTGGGGGTGAGAGAACCCAAGGGCGGCGGAGTATTCCACAACTATTGGCTAACTGCAATAGCTAAACGATTAGTCAAGAAATTCTGCGTTTTTGATTTTTTTGGTGATAACTAACAGTTTTTGAGCAAACACACCTATCAAGGCTTCGCTCACTGTCAGTTCTTAGTTAAACTGAGCTATTGCCCTGCCCGCGCTCAAACCCACGATTGGTTTGTTCTCTCATCGTGGCAGCAGCACTTGCTACAGCAGTGAGTGCTAAGTTTAGCTAATTTAAAAGGATGCACTTTGTCTGGCTTATTGCGGATCATCTTGATCGATACTCACCTTAAAGGTGTGGTAGAACTTAAACTCGACCAACACAGCAATATATGTGGTACTAACGCTTCAGGTAAAACCACATTACAGCGTCTTATTCCGGTGTTTTATGGCGAATATCCTAGCCGCGTAGTGCCAAGTACTCGCGACAGTTTCGAGCGTTGGTACTTGCCACGAGAAGCCAGCTACATCATCTATGAATACCAGCAATATAACGGTCAAGTTGCCCAAGTGGTGCTGTCTTCTGGTCGCGAAGACCAAGGAGTTAAGTATCGCTTTATCGGCAAGCCTTTTGAGCTAAGCGATTTTGTGGATAAACAAGATGAGCAAGGTACCTGGTTTTTGGCTCCCGCTAAACTGGGCCAAAAACTCAAAAAGCAAGAGTACAATGGCGCCGCGCTAGCCACTACCCGATTTCTAAATACCCGAGAATTTCGGGCAATTATTCAAAACGACCGCAGTTTACAAAATGCCGGCGACAGCGATTTAAAAGCCTTTGCTCGCCAGTTTTCTATGTGCGATCCAAAACATGGCCTGCGCCATATTGAAAAGCTCGCCAAAGCAGTGCATTCCAAAGAAGGCAAAATGGAAACCATCAAGTCGATGATTGCCGCCATTTTGGAAGAAGAAGGCGTTACTTTAAAACCCACTTGGGTAGACGCCAACAAAGCGCAGGCGTGGATCCAAGAAACCCGCTTAATTCAGCAGTTTGAAGCGATTCGCCCTAAATTTGTAAAGCTTGAGCAAATTAACCAACAACTGCTCAGCAGCGAAGCTCAATTACACCAACTAGATAAAAACCTGCAAAACGATGAAGCAGAGCTATTTAGCCAAAGTGAACAGGCGCAACGTCAACTTAACCAGTTAAAACAAAAGTTAAGCGAGTTAGAACAGGAATGGCAAAATCAACGTGAGCAGCTAAACCAAGCGGTTTCTAGTGCCAATGCCGATGTTTCAAGTTTCGATAAGCAACTTAATCATATCGAAGATGACTACCAAGCTTGGCAAGACAAAAACATCGAACACGCACTTAGCGCGGTTGAGCAACTGCCGCTATGGCGTGAGCAAGTAAGAGAAGTGAGTGAGCGCCACCAGTTGCTCACCGAGCAGCACAGCGACATTGAAGCTCACTTCAACCAACGCAAGAGTGAAATTAACGAGCAGCTCAACTCGGCGCTAAACAAACTGCATAAAAACAAAGATCAGCTGCAGCAGCAGCTCAACCAAGAAAAGCAGCAACAACAAGCCGAGCTAAATAACGAACAGCAGCAGCAACAAAAACAAATTAGCCAGGTTGAGCAGAGCTTCCAACAGCAGCAACATAAAAACCAATTAGAACTGGCGCAGCTAGAGGCTGGCACCCTGCAAATGGGTTATACCGAAGAAGAAAGCCGCCAGCTTAATATCATGGACAATCGCCTCGACGAGGCCAACCAACAGCAACAATTACTGTCTGCACAAGTACGCCAACACAACGAACAATTGCACAGCTTAAAGCAGCAGCGCCAACAAGCTGACCAAGCCTTAGCCACTGCTAGCCAACAATCTCGCCAGCTAGAACAAAAGCTAAGTGGACTAAAAGACAGCTTACAACCGGCCGATGGCAGCCTACTGGCACACTTGCGCAGCGAGCACCCACAGTGGGAGCAAAGCATTGGTAAACTAATTAATCCTGAGCTGCTCAACCGTCGTGATTTAAAGCCACATAGCGAAACAAACCATAACAGCGTATTTGGCTTAGCCTTAGATTTAAAAGCCATCGACGCCCCCGAGTGCGCCGCCACCGAAGAGCAAATTAAGCAACAAATTGAGCAAATCCAGCAAGCTTTTAACGAGGCTCAAAAGCAACTCAAACAGGCTGAATTAGCGCTTGGCGATGCTAACAAAGCGGTGCAGCAACAAGACTTATCGGTTGCCGAAGCCACTGCCGCTCATCACAACAGTGAAGACCAGCTAAAGCGTCTGCAAGAAGAAAAACAACTACTTAAAGAAAGCTTTTCTAGTGCCCTTAAACAGCGCCAAAGTGTGGGGCTGGAAAAGCAAACTAAGCTAAAAGCCTATTTAGAGAATGCACAAACGCAGCATCAAGAATACTTAGACGAGTTACGCGAGCAGCACCAAGAAGCCAAATTAGAAAAAATGGCCTGGTGGGAGGAAAAGGTTGATGCCTTAGCCTTGCAACTAAGCCAAGCTCAAGACGCCATTAGCAATCGTCAGAAACAAGCCAAAGAGGCGCTAAAACAGTCGGAACAATGGTATCGCGGCGAGTTGCAAGCTCAAGGCTTAGATGACCAGCTGATCGTTGATTTAGCCAAACAAAAGCGCCAACTTAACCAACAAATTCAAGACGCCGAGCAGTATCGCGATGAAGTAAGCGAATACAAAATTTGGCACCAACAAGTGTGGCTAAACCAAAAACCACAACTTAACGATGCCCTTGCTAATGCTCGCCAAGCTCAGAGCACCGCCAAACAAGCACTTAACGAGCAACTAGCGCACTTCAAACAGCAGCGCGATAGCCAACAAGGTGAGTTAAGCAAGCTTAAGCAAGCGCTAGAACAGCTGCAGCAACAATATGGTCAAACTCAAAATCTGTTGCGTAAAATCAAGCAATTGGCTTTACCAAAACAAAGCAATAGCGGCGAAGCAATAGAAGCCGCCGGCACAGCTGCCGAGCGAGCCCGCCAAGCCGAACAGCAAATTCAGCAACGTAACCAGCAGCTTGAGCAAGTAAACGAATCGGTTCGCCACTTTGACAGCTTATTGGCCCAGCAAGCGGGCTCTGACTTAAGCGAAACTTGGGAGCGTTCACGCGCCGCTTGTAGGCGCAGCAACGAGGAAGGTGAAAGCACCCTCGCCTATCGTGAATTAGTGCCACACCTGTCTGAACTGTTAAACGGTTTAGTGCCGCAAAAAGTCCAAGGTTTAATCGACCACGGTCGTAACTTGGGCATGAGCATTAGCAGCTTCTATCAAAACTTAAGCGACATTGACCAACGAATTCTCAGCCAAAGCCGTCGCATAACCCGCGAAATTGGTGAAGACTTAAGCCTTGATGGCGTATCTGATTCAGCAGTAAAAATTCGCTCTAAGATTAGCGAACTAGAGTTTTGGGATGAACTAAAAACCTTTGTTGATAACTTCCAAGCTTGGCAGCAGCAAGGCTTTAATCAACTGCCCGACGAAGACTACGCCACCAGCATGCGGGTAGCGCTAGATATTATTGGCCGCAGCGCACTTAAAGAAGGGGTCTCTCGCCTATTGCTGATCGAGCTAACCCTGCGCGAGGGCAACAGTGACCTAGTGATCCGCACCGACCGCCAGCTTAATGAATCCAGTAGCCACGGTATGGCCTACTTAATTTTGTGTAAGTTTTTATTGGCCTTTACCCGCTTACTGCGCGGCAATGCTGATACCTACATTCATTGGCCCATTGATGAACTAGGTACCTTGCACCAAAGCAATGTGAAGAAGATCTTTGATGCCTGTGACCATAACCAAATTCGCATTCTAGGTGCCTTCCCTAACCCAGAATCTGAAGTATTGGACTTGTTCACTCACCGCTACATCATCAACCGTGAAAAGCGCCAACTGCAAGTTGTGCAGCCACGGATTAATCCTTTACAAGAAAAGCTAAAAGCAGCCCAAGCGGCAAAAGCCAGTACTAAACAAGCGGAGGCTGAGCTATGAGTAAATTAAGCGCCACCGGCATGAGCGAAACCGGTCGGATTTTAGAAGCCCTGTTAAGTGGCCAATTTATCTGCCAAGTGAGTGACGAAGATGGTTTTCATTTTTTAGCTGAAGAAGCTAACCGTGAGCGCATCGACAGCCACTTGCATGTACTTAACCGCCGCCTAGCCAGCGCTTGTGAAGGCGAATTGTATTTTTGTGCCTATCGCGAGCTAGGTGACAATGAGCATAAGGTGATAAGCCAGCAGTTTAGCGAAATAGCCGGCAGCTTGCTGCCGCTCACCGAGTGGCTAATTCTCAGCCAAGAAGCACAAGGGCAAGATAGCCCAATTAGTGCTGGTGTAGCGCTGCGTTTAAGCGAGCTGCAAACCGTGGTGGAAGACACTCCAGCACTGCGTGAACAACTGGCAAAAATTTCTCAGTACAAGTTATTTGGCTCAACCAGTAGCCAAGTAGATGGTCAGTTAAAACAAGTATTTAAGCGCCTGTGTGAACAAGGCTACTTGGTTCGCCCTAACCAAGAAAAACAAATCTACATAGCCACCGCTAAAGTGGATTACATTTTTGAAGTAATCAGCTTTATTGATGAAGCGGAAGGTTTAGGCCTAGAGCAACAAGCCATGGATGCCATTGGCCAGCAGGAGCCCTTACTGTGAACCAACATTTGCAACAAGCAGGCTTAAAGCTATTTAAGCTGCTTGCGCGTCATGGCGAAAGCTTGATGCATGCTTACGTTAACGGCAAGCTAGACGAAAGTAAGTTAGACAATAAGCAAATCGATTCGCTGCTGAAAGCTGGGGTCATCTGGCGACCTTCGGTTGACGAAGGCTTGCACCTTAGCTCTAACCTGCGCTCCTTGCTTGAAGAAGCCCTAAGCGATACCCGAAATAGGCAAATTGATTCTAATGTTGGTTCGCGTTTAGAAACCATTAAAACCTTGGCAGCACACTATAAAGAAGCCTTACATATTGGCGATTTAGCCGCAGCCGACGTTTACCTCAATGATTTGAGCGAACACAGCTACAGCCTCACCGAAAGCCTGCGCCATAGCTCGCGGGTATTGTGGAGCCGCATCAACAATGAGTTTGGTTATGTACCGAGTTTAAGTGCCAAAATTCGTGAAAATGAGTTAGCCCAACAACAAGTGAGCGAATTACTCAACAGCCTCGCCTTGCTCAACTTTGATACCTTGAGCCAAATAGCCGGGGATATTCGCGAGCTGCGCCGGATATTAGTACTAAACCTAAGCCAAGCGGTCTACGACTGCACCCAAGAGCTAGCGGTAGTGCAAACGCGCTTGCTCACCTTGCTGGGGCGTTTTCGTGAATTGCGTGGTAAGTCGCGACTGCTCAAAGGCTTGCAGCTCTTTCATGCTCAGCATCCCGACTTCAGCCCTCAGGACCCTACTCAGCAAATCGACGTAGCTAGCTTGTTTAACCAAGCTCCTGCGCTACTCGCCAAGGCCAGTGTTGATATTCATAACAGCGAGCATGAACACGACTTACTGTTATCTCTTAGCCAGTTAAACCTACATCGCCAAACTAAAGCCAGTGAAACCGACACCGAGCATGCCGTTTCCCTAGAAGGTGCCGAAGAGTTTGCCTTGCAAGAGCAAAAGATAAAGCAAGATGTAGAGAACTACTTGTTAGGCGTTATAGAAAGTGCAGCGGGTCAAACCGCCTTAGAGTACTATCAAGAACAGGATCTAGAGTGGGACGCCGAAGCTTGGTTATACCAAGTATGGGGCAGCTACCATGCTCTGCCAGAAGAGCAGCGCGATTACTTTGCGCTAGACCCCATCGAAGACCCACACCCAATCTTTAGCGGCAACCGGATTGTTCGCGATTTACAGGTATGGTTACGTTAATCAAGCCACAATAGGTACTTAGTAAGCTAAGTACCTTCTTGCCGACTAATTAAGCTGCGCCTATATTTAATTACAAGCACTTACGTTTAACATACAGAAATATTTGACTGACTAATTCATTATTTTAGAATATGCCAAATGTTGGGCCGGTACGCATTAGAGAGTAGATATGAAAGTAGTTGATTTTATTAAGAAAAAGCGTGAAATGCTAGCCCAAAACCCATTCGAACTTAAAGATTGGTTGTCTCCAGCTATTCGCGATCACTGGATTGAATTCCTAAATAAAGCCCATGATAGTCAATTAGTTAACTGGGTAAGAGAGCATCAATTAAGTTCCAATGGTGAGCAACAAGCTAGCTTTAAAGAAACCATTGAGTTACATCCTAAAGCTGAAGCCTTGTTAGAAGAACTGTCGATGCAGCTGGGTGAAGAAATTCATATTGGTGATTGGCTTAATGTTACCCAAGAACGAATTAACCAGTTTGCTGATGTTACCAAAGATCACCAATGGCTACATACTGACCCGCAGCGCGCTGCAGAAGAGTCGCCCTTTAAAACCACCATTGCCCATGGTTTTCTAACCTTGTCTTTATTGCCCGCACTTACAGAGAGCGTAGACCCAGACAAGCCGCTTTATCCATCGGCAAAAATGATGGTGAATTACGGCATCAACCAAGTTCGTTTTCCTTACCCGGTTAAAGTAAATAACCGGATTAGAGCGCGCACCCGCTTAACCAAAGTCATCCCGATTAAGCGAGGCTTAGAGCTGGTAAAAGAAATTACCGTAGAAATTGAGGGCTGTCGCCGCCCGGCTTGTGTTGTGGAATCGGTGGTTCGTCTCTATTTTTAATCGCCACAACTCGCTATGATGGTTCACGTTAGGGTTTAGTTAAAGGAGCTTAACGTGAACACAGCGCATTCTCATTCTATCTCTGTTCAGCAGCATACCCATCAAGATAAACCTTCTTACCAATATTTACTGAGTCAACCAAACACGCTAGAAAGCGCTAAAGATTACCCTTTAATGCTGTTTTTGCACGGCCGTGGGGAAATTGGCGGTGAGATAGAAACGCTGCTCAATTTTGGCCCTAATAGCTATTTAAAACAGCATCATCTAGACGCAATTTGCATTACCCCGCATGTACCAGAAGGCCGCGATGGCTGGGCTATTGCGGAGCTGATTAGCTTGCTCGACCAACTAGAGCAGCAATTTCCTATCGATAAACAGCGCATATATTTAACAGGGTTAAGCATGGGCGGATTTGGCGTGACCAATTTAGCCTTAGCCCAGCCACAGCGTTTTGCAGCTTTAACTATATTGGCGGCGGGTGACCCAAATCGCTTAGCCCCGTGGTCATTAAACTTACCGGCTCGCCCTGTTTGCGAAGAGCTATACCAACGGCTTAACCAGCTACCCATTTGGTTAGCTCACGGCTTAAAAGACTCGGTGATACCTGCAGAATTTTCGGTAGAACTGGCAGGCAAGCTTGGTCAAATGGAGCGTCAAGCTCCGCTACAAAGCACTTGGTATCCACAGCATGAGCATAATATTTGGGATGATTTTTATGCCACTAGTAGCTTTTGGATTTGGCTATTTGAACAAACCAACCCAAGCCCTAAAAGTGAGCGACAAAGTCTGCAAGATTTAAGTCACCTTGCCGGTGACTATGGTAATCAACATGACTATGTCAGCATTAGCTATTGCGAAAAGCAGGGGCTTAAGCTGCTCTGTAAAGACTTACAAGACAATGAGCTTAGCTTCAGTCTTTATCCGGTGGCCAAAGATCTACTATTTTGTGAAATAGGCTGCTTACGCTTTATCGGGCAAGCAAGCCAAACTCAGTTAGCCTTAACTCGCCTTACCCTACTAGATAAATTGGCCTTAAGTTAAACCGCTAAGTAATGCGTTTTACGTAGCTTTCGCGCTGAATATCTAGCACTTCAGCGCTAAGGCTTTTTACCATAGGCAAATCTGCAGCTAAGCCTTCTACTAGCCCAGTAGTTAAAGCTAGCTTTTGCTCAGCGCTTCTTCCCGAAAGAATATGTAAACGCAAATGCACAAAGCTGTGATCGTCTAAACCACTTAATACATCTTGATAGGCAAACGCTCGCAGCTTGATTGCCGCAGGCTCAAATTCGCCGCTATTCTTCAGTAAATCAAAAGCCTTAGCCAATACTTCACTAATAGCAATTTGTTCACTCAAGTCTTGAGAGTATTCAACAATACAATGAGGCATATTAATTAGGATCCGTTAATCATTCGCGCTGATTTTTGCAGCAGTTTATGGGTTATTGATACAAGACAGAAGCTTTAATGTGTAGCTAGCCTAGAATAACCAGGCAACTCGCCCCATGCCGCGCCTAAAACGATTTTTCCTCAAACAATATTCAACCGCAAAAACATCAATAAAGCCTAGTAAAAACTTGTTAAAAATTTAACTTTTACGATAGAAAATATTATTTTGTAATACAATTTATAAAAACTAAGGATTTGTTGATCTAGATCACGCCTTTCAAGTATGCTCGCTCAGATAATGCACGCCCGTTTGAGCACTGTGCTTTTTTTAACCTTTGACTTGGAATCATCAACTATGAGCAATACTACTACCGCTAACCCAGCCCCACTTGGATTGATGGGTTTCGGTATGACTACCGTGTTATTAAACATCCACAATGCTGGCTTTTTTCCAATTGATGCAATGATTTTGGCTATGGGCATTTTCTACGGTGGTTTATCTCAAGTTATTGTAGGGATTATGTGTTTCAAACGTGGTGATACTTTTGGTACCACTGCCTTTACCTCTTACGGATTGTTCTGGTTAACCCTAGTTGGTTTGCTGGTATTGCCTAAAATGGGCTTAGCAGAACCAAGCCCACACGCATTTATGGGTTGGTACTTAGCACTTTGGGGCTTGTTCACCGCATTTATGTTTGTTGGTTCTTTACGCTACCCAACCGCTAAGCAAGTGGTATTTGGCAGCTTAACCATATTGTTCGCTCTGCTAGCACTTCGTGATTTTACCGGCAGTGAGTTGATTGGAACAATTGCTGGCTACGAAGGTATTTTCTGTGGTCTATCGGCTATTTACTTTGCAATGGCTCAAGTACTTAACGCTGAATATGGCCGCACTATTTTACCTGTTGGTCGCCCAGTGAAATTTGAAGACAACAGTGCGCCACTAAAAGTGGCTGCGTAAGCGATACCTGCTTTAACAACTGTGCTACCACGGCCGGATTTTCTGGCTGTGGGTTATCTTCAATAAGTGATTGAAGATCTTCAATATAAGCGTCTATCTTAGCTAAGATATGACGCTTTTGTTGTTTATTGGCCAAGGCTAATACCTCGCTCATGCCTTGTGCCCACAATTGCCGATTACGATAGAAGCGTTCAGCCAAACCCGGCGGCCACAAAGATTCTGAATTAACCATTAATACATAAAATTCTTGCTCAAAGTTTTCTGACTTACTCTGCCCACTAAGGGAATAAGCAAGATATTGCTGCCAGCGACTTTGTACATTGTGCCAATCGGCGCGAGTATCAATAAGCTGATTCGCCAGCTGTTCTATCACCTGTTGTTGTTGCGGTGATACATCGCCAAGCCAGCGCTCAACGCTGTTAGAAATATGTTCAATACGATAATCATAATGACTTTGTTGGCGGTCGCTATCTTCGCGCTGTTCGGCTAGCTTAGCCATAAAATCAGATAGCTGTTGCGAGGAAGCGGTTTGCGCCAGCTGCGCGACATCTAAATATACATGACCCGCCAATACTCGATAATGCTCTTGCCAAGCAGCAACTTGCTCTAACAACTGCTGTTGGCTAATACCACCATTAATTTGCGCATGAAACAGCTGTAGCTGGGCCAAATACACCGGCAACTGTTCGTGCCTATGCCAAGTTAGCCAGCTTTTAAGCATGGGTTTAAAGACCGCTTTTTGTTCACTGTTCATTTCGATGTAATCATCGATGTACCAATAAGCCAGCCAATTAAGGTTGTTATACACAAAGCGCATACCACAGGCGCTCAGCAAGCCGCTGAGTATCAATATCAGTATCCAACGATAAGGCTTCGTTTGCATAACACCTCCTTTACTAAACAGACCCAAAGAACCGGAAATAGTTCTCACTCTACAGCTATTTAATTATTAAGGCTTGTGAGATTAATTCAAGCGGAGTAGATTAGCCCTACTTGCAGTAGTGGCGTGAAACCAAGCACGCAACGGATGGTTAATTGATTGGTTTAACTCAGAAATTATTAATGGTATTAGCAGTTATTGCTGGCGCTTTTGGTCTTGGTATTGGCTTAAGTTACTGGCAGCAACAGCAACTTGAAACCCTAGACTTTACTCACTGTGAACAGCTAGAAAAAGGCAGCTGTGAATGGCAAATTGCTGAACAAACTTGGCAACTAAGTTTACCCAGCAACCAGCTTCCTGCCATGTTAAGCCAAGCGCTTGAGTTAAGCACCAACCTGGATAACCCTCCTCCCTTGGAGCTGCGTTTACAAGGGATAGAGATGTACATGGGTGAAATCAAACTGCAGCTCGAACCCAGCGAAAATGGGCACTATCAAACAGATATTTTACTGCCGATTTGTAACACTGGAAAAATGCGCTGGCGAGCAGAAATTGTTTCTTTAGATCCCAGCCAAGCCCTTGCTCTTAGTTTTGAGGTAGATAGCCAATGAAATACCTAGCATGGATTGCTTTGATTATTGTTAGTGGATTAGCCGGAGTGATGAGCTTCCAATGGTTGTCTCCAGAGCAAAGCCAAATTGCCGCAAGCAATAAAGTGATTACTACTGTACCGGCCAACTTGTTCAAAATAACTAGCAGTGATGGGCGCTTTACCGAGTTAAACCAGAACAAGCAGCTTTACATTGCTTACTTTGGCTTTACCCACTGCCCAGATGTTTGCCCAACCTCCTTAGCCGTGCTTAGCGCCGCTTTACAAGGAATAACTGAGCCACAACGCCAGCAGCTGCAAAGCTTATTTGTAAGTGTTGACCCAAAGCGTGATGACCCAGAAACAGTCAGCACCTATGCCGGCTATTTTCATCCTGATATTGTCGGTTTAAGCCCTCAAGAAGGTCAGCTGTTAGGCTTAACCCAAAGTTTGGGCGTGTATTATAAATATGTTGAGCTCCCCGATTCTCAACTGGAATACAGCGTTGACCACAACTCATTTTTCTACTTCTTAAATGCTAAAGGCGAGTTACTGGCGAAGGTGCCTCACACCCTAGACCCACAGCCTTTAGTAGACAAAATCCAACAATTACTTCCCCAATAAAATAAGGATTAACAATGCGCTCAATCTTGCTCGCTCTCAGTCTTTTATTTAGCTTTAATTTGCTCGCCAATGAAGCAGCCATAACAGTAAGCGACGCCTATGCGCGAGCCACCCCACCTAATGCGCCCACCAGCGCTATCTTTCTGAAAATGAGCAACACTAGTGAACAAAAGGTAAGCTTGGTATCAGCCAGCACACCTGCAGCTGGGCGTGTGGAATTGCATACCATGTTGATGGACGGCGATGTTATGCAGATGCGTAAGGTTAACGAGATAGAGGTCGCTTCGGGAGAAGTTGTAGAGTTAAAGCCTGGCGGTTTGCACCTAATGCTATTTGACCTACAAACTAAGTTCGCGGAAGGTGAAGAAGTAGAATTAAACTTGGAATTTTCTGATGGTAGCCAGCAACAACTTACTGCGCCGATTAAAAAAGTAATGCACAAAATGAAGCATCACCACTAATAAACACTTCTTCTTGGGATTAAGCTCGCGCTTAGTCCCAGCAATTCGATACTTTTACTCAGCTAAATGTCTATCGAGAGAAATACCGTAGTCACGCGCCGAGACCGCACCTTCGATTTCCTCATGGGTGTACTTACTTAAATCGATGATTTTCACTTCGGTATGAGTATTAGTGCGAGTATTAAACACTTGCTTAATTACTGGCTGTAAGGGTTTAAGCTCGTTACGCTCAACCACCACACCCAGCTTCCCAGACTTTAGCTTCACTAAAGTACCAACCGGGTAAACGCCCATACAGCGGATGAATTTTTCAACCAAGGCTTTATCAAACTGGGTGCCGACACCTGAAAGCAAAATTCGGAAGGCAGCCGTAGGTGGCATGCCACTTTTATAGACTCGGTCGGCGGTAAGCGCGTCGTAACAATCTACAATGTTGGCCATACGCGTATAGGCAGACAGCTCATCGCCCTTTAATTGGTTGGGATAACCTAAGCCGTCTAAACGCTCATGGTGATTGCTGGCAATCTCTAGCATGATATTACTAATGCCTTCTTGAGCCTTTAGAATATTATGGCTATGCACCACATGCTCTCGCATGATCACAAACTCATCGTCGGTGAGACGACCGGGTTTATGCAAGATTTCGTCGGGTGTATTGATTTTGCCGATATCGTGCAGCATTCCGCCCATGAGTAAGTGTTTTTGCTTAGATCTTCCCATGCCCAGAGAGCGCCCAAAATAGGCCAGCAACATACCTACATTTAGAGAGTGCTCCATGAGATATTTGTCTTTGGCACGAATTTTTGCCAAACACAGCATGGCGTTACTTTGGTTTTCTAGCGAATCAATTAAGCCTTCGGCAGCTTTCTCCATTGGCTCAATATCAATGGGCTCGCCTTGTTGTAGCTGCTTAAAGTACTTTGACTGTAAGCTTTTGGCCTCATTAAATAGCTTCTTAGCGGCTTGCTTTTCGCTTTCTTCGCTGCGTTTTTTAGGCTTGCTACTTGAACTGGTGATCTCTTGAGACTTTTGCTCTGCGCCTTGATCAGCAAATACACTTCTCGACCAATCTACATTAACAACCTTAACCCCTTTGTTTTTTAACACACTCACTTGCTGAGCTTGGGTAATACGTCCAGATTGAGCAACGCTGGTTTTGCCAGTTTGGCTGGTAATGGATACAACAAACATACCTTCTTTTAGGGCATCAATGTTGATGGTTCTTATATCGGCTTTAGGGCTTGTCATACGGCTTGGCAATCACTCATCCAAAATACTGCTTAATGTAGAAAACACTGCTTAATGAATACTAAAGCAATCACAAAAAATTGCTTTCCTTAGAAGTGTAGATTGTTATCGCTATCAAAAAAGGGAAACGAAATGTAAATTTATTAACAAGTTTAATCAACTGCTAAATCTACCAGCTTTAAGTATTCTTTCGCTAAAACTTGTATTTTATCCATATCTTTATCTGAGAACCCTTGTTTCTTTGGTTCTAAAGAGGAGAAATTGAGTGTTCCAATAATTTCACCGCGCTTGACTAGGGGAATCCCTATGTAGCTTTCTAAATGCATCGCCTGATAACAGGGGTGCAAGCACATATCGGTCATTGCGCCCACTTGGTGATAAGCCAATACCTTTTCTTGGCTGACAACATCTGCGCAGTAGGTCATGTCTACTGGGAACTCATCCCCGGCGCGCACTAAATCAAGGCTAGAGTATGCTGCCAGCACCACGTAACGGTTATCTTGAATATTACTAACAATGCCCAGTTGCATGCCAAAAGCTTGAGCTGCATCCTTCAACCACTGTTGCACGTCCATGGCTAACTCCAAACAATATCGAAAAAAAGCTTATTAACAATAAACTAATCTTAGCTTAGATTCGTTTGTTGTTTTAAAGATGCTTAGTATACTTTGGTCCATGCAAACACTCGAGCTTTGGCGTTTAGGAATTTTTGTTGGGCTACTGGCCCTTTTTATGCTGCTAGAACTAGCTTGGCCAAGGCACCCGCGCAGCATTCCCCGCAGTCAGCGCTGGCCAGCAAACCTAGGCTTAATTTTACTTAATAGCCTGTGTGTAAAGCTGCTCTTTCCGATTACCACTTTGGCGCTAGCAAGTTGGGTTAAGCACCAACAATGGGGCTTGTTTAATCAACTACAAGTAAGTGCGTGGCTGCTAGTTCCTGTTTGTGTGGTGCTGCTAGATTTAGCCATTTACTGGCAGCATAGGCTATTTCACGCCCTCCCTTGGCTGTGGCGAGTTCACCGGATGCACCATGTAGATCCCGATTACGATGTAAGTCTAGGGCTGCGTTTTCATCCCATTGAAATAGTGCTATCTATGCTGATTAAGCTTGGTTTAATCATACTGGTAGGCGTACCGGTATTGGCAGTATTTCTGTTTGAGGTAGTACTCAACGCAATGGCCATGTTTAATCACAGCAACCTTAAACTTCCTTTAAAGCTGGACGCTTTATTAAGAAAGCTTGTGGTGACTCCTGATATGCACCGAGTACATCACTCTCAACACTATCAAGAACATAACGCTAACTACGGTTTTAATTTGGCAGTGTGGGACCGATTTTTTCGCACATATGTCGCTCAGCCAAAAGATGGCCACGATAAGCTAAAATTTGGCTTAAGCCATTGGCCCAATGCTAAAGATAACCGCCAACTTAAAGGCTTGTTAAGCCTGCCGTTTCGCTCTGCTAAGAAATAAACTAAAGCCAAGCAGCAATAGATTAACCAGCCTTAAATTGATTGGCTGAATTACTTCAAATTTCTGCATAAACGGTTTTACAAAACTCCACTTGGAGAGTCGCTCACTTCCTTGCTATATTTCAGCTCCGCGCGCATAAGGAAATAGAGATGTATAGCAGCTTATTGATGATTTTAGGGGCATTAGTTGTCGGTTACCTGATTCCCGTAAAACATCCCTCGGCCTTAGTTGCCATTCGCCGACTAAGTAGCTGGATGCTCTATTTGATTCTATTTTTAATGGGTTATGGTTTGGCCTTTATTGATAACCTTGGCCAAAACATTATTCAGCTATTTAGCCAAAGTGCTGTATTAGTGGGTTTATTGCTTATTTTTAACCTGAGTGCGCTGTACTTTGTCGGCCGCTATTTGGCAATGCCCGCCGCTGAACCGATACACAAAAAAAGCAATAACAAACTCGCCATGTTTAAAGAACCGGCTTTACTTATTGCTCTGCTGCTATTTGGTTTGGTTTCGGGTCTGGTTTACCAACAGCAATTACCCGCTCAGTCAGTATTGGCCGAATACGCGCTTATTTTGCTGATTTTCTGCATTGGTATCGAGCTACGCAGTGCTGGGATTAGTGTTCGCCAAATGCTACTTAATCGACGCGGCTTAATCATTGCGGTGGTGATGGTGCTTAGCTCCTTACCTGCAGGTGCTATTACTGCGTACTTGTTCGACCTACCATTAAACCTAGGTTTAGCCATGAGCAGCGGCTTTGGCTGGTATTCATTATCGGGCGCCTTGCTGAGTAAAGCAGCCACCCCGCTAATTGGCAGTACTGCCTTTTTTGCCGATTTAAGCCGCGAGCTAATTACCCTGCTATTAATTCCTTTTTTAATGCAACGCTCACCCGCTGCCACTATTGGTTATGCAGGGGCTACCGCAATGGACTTCTCCTTGCCGATGTTGCAACGGGCGGGCGGCAACCAATTAGTGCCAGTTGCCATCGCTAGTGGCTTTATTCTTAGCCTACTCTGCCCGCTTATGATTTTATTGCTGGTTAACTTTGCTTAAGGCATTAATCAGGCTTGTTAAAGTCGGCGATAGCCTTATCTAGTAGTTTCAAGTCTTCTGGGTAATCGTGGCTGAGTTGGTGAATCCAATCTTCCACGTTATCCCACCAAGCAGGTAGCTCAGGTGATTGGATTTTATTGGCCAAGCGTTGGATCCTAGCCAAACCAATCGAGCCCGCTGCGCCCTTAATCTTGTGGGCCTCAGAAGCAATGCCGTCTTGGTCTTTTGCAAACAAGTTACTTTCGAGTACTTTCATATAATCAGGCATCACTTGCTTGAACAAATTAATGCTGTCGTTAAGTACTTTTACCCCAATAGTTTCACAGAATTGCTCCACCAAATCTAAATCCAAGATGGGCATGGAGCTGCGACTTAGTGCTTGCTTGGGGCTTACCACGGGCTCAGCTTCTGGCTCTTGACCAATCGCAAATACACTGTTAAAGCAATGCACTACCGCATTGCGATTAATCGGTTTATGGATAACATCAACCATGCCGGCTTGGGCGAACTCGTTTTTGCTGTTTACCACATTGGCGGTAAGCGCCACCAAAGGTGGCAAGTGTTGCTGGGCAAACTGCTCGTGCCAGCGCTTGGCAATATCAAAACCACTCATATCTGGCAGTTGGATATCTAACAACACCAAATCAAAGTTATCAGGGTCAAACACCTCAATAGCCTGTTCACCGCTCATGGCCACCTCAACGTAGTGGCCCAGTTTTTCGAGTAAGGCTTTAGCAATGGTGACATTTAGTTCTACGTCTTCAACTAATAGTATGTCTAGCGGAGGATGGTCAATTTGTTCTGCTTCATCAGGAATGGCATCTAAGGTCACCTTTAGCTTAACGCTAAAACATGAGCCTTCGCCCTCTGCGCTGCTTACCTGAATATCACCGCCCATTGCCCTAACCAACTGCCGAGACACCGACAAACCAATGCCAGTACCGGTTGCTGATTTACTGCCTTCAACTTGATAGTACATGGCGAAGATTTCTTCTAACTGATCTTGCGGAATGCCTGGGCCAGTATCCTCAATGATTAACTCCAGTTGAACTTCTTGCTCAGACAAAGGCTCGGCTTTTACCGTTAAGGCCACTTCGCCCTGCTCGGTAAACTTGACCGCATTGTGGGTCAAATTCCATAGCACTTGGCGTAAGCGAGTTGGGTCGCCCATGATGCTATTGGGAATAGGGCCTATTTGCTCAAAACGAAAATCTAAACCTTTGCTTTGTAGCTGCATCTCGGTGAGGGTTTCAATGTCGGTCACCAGCGCTTTAAAGTCCATTGGCTCAAGCGACACCGCAAATCGGCGTCTGTCTAACTTATCTAGGTCAATGATGTCATTAAAGATATTACCTAAGGTAGTGGCGCTTAATAAGATGGTATTAACATGCTTACGCTGGTTATCGTTAAGCGGGGTATCTAGCAGCATTTGGCTTAAACCCACCACCCCATTGAGCGGTGTGCGCAGTTCGTGGCTAAGGGTAGAGATAAACTGGGTCTTATCGCGGTTCGCTTTCTCTATGCTAGCTTGCTGGCGCATTCTCTCGGTAATATCACGGCCAAAACCTAACAAACCTAAGCGGTTGCCATTACGTCCGTAAAACGGCACTTTTCGCAGTTCAAAAAAGGCTTTACGCCCATCCGGATACTCTAGCCATTGCTCGTAGGTTAGCTGCTCATCGTTATCGAATACTTGATGATCGGTTTCAACGATTTTATCGGCGATGTCTTCTGGGTAAACATCATAAGGCGTTAAACCAATAAGTTGTTTTTCGGAGCGCCCCACCAATTGCTCTAAGGCCAAGTTACACCCCGAAAATTGCCCTTGCTCATTGCGGTAATAAACTAAGTCGGGCGAGCTATCAATAAAACTACGTAGCAAAGCAGAGTGCTCTTCTAGCTCTTGTTGAGCTTGCTGGCGCTGTTTTATTTCTTGCTCTAGATTGGTCATCGCCTGACTACGCGCCGCCTCGGCTTTTTCACGCTCGTCAATTTCGTTGTTAAGCTGGCTAATGTTAGCTTGAAGTTTAGTGGTGAGCTGAAGATCGCGAGAACGCATCTTCTCCAATTTGCGGATCATCTTGCTTAAACGCTGGCGTGAGTCTTCTATTTGCTCTACCACCACCGACATAAAAAATACCGCCCA
The DNA here is from genome assembly GCF_900537085.1 of Agarivorans sp. Alg241-V36. Classification (NCBI taxonomy): domain Bacteria; kingdom Pseudomonadati; phylum Pseudomonadota; class Gammaproteobacteria; order Alteromonadales; family Alteromonadaceae; genus Agarivorans; species Agarivorans sp. Alg241-V36. Next base: position 362,894 of record NZ_UNRE01000004.1, read on the forward strand.
TGGGGTAATAATTAAACCAAAGAATACTGAGCGAACCAAATCCACAGAAGATACCTTTCCGGTAAGCGCTAAAGTCACGCTCATCTGTATCGCTAAGGCCACCAATATAATGGCGCTGGCTAAGCTAATAGTGAATTTAACAACGCCCAATCGAGATAATAAATGAACGTAATAAGTGGCAAGATTCTTCAGTGGCGTCATTAAGCCCGATTCCTTTTATAGCGCGAAGCAAGCTAAGCAAATGTTAGCTAATCCATAAAATAAAGATGGTTAATATTAACCTAGCTTTTATGGTATAACAGCCCATCTTTTTGATGTCATCTAAATGCAATGAGCCTAGCTCACGCATACCCTAGGGGAGTACTAAGTGCATGTCTACAGCAATGCCTGACGTAGCAAACTCAAGCCGCGCCCAAACCGAAGGAAAACTCGATTGGGTAGGTATGAGCCAAATTGAAATGCCAATTATGCTGGCATTTGAAGCCCAAGTAGCTAGCCGCGTAAGTGCTAAAATTGAAGCCTTTGTTAGCTTAGATGACCCACAGGCCAAAGGCATTCACATGTCTCGCTTGTATTTGATATTGGATCAATTATCTAGCGAAGGTGTGTTGGATTATGCGGGATTACACCGCATTTTGGATCAGTTTATTGAAAGTCATCAAGATTTAAGTGACCAAGCGCAGGTTCGCTTTAGTTTTGACTATCATTTACGCCGTAAATCCTTGTTATCGGGCAAAACAGGTTGGAAGGCTTACCCGGTTTCAATCACCGCTACACGCCATCAACAACAAACCACCATTGAGCTAGAAGTGGAAGTTCCGTACTCGTCTACCTGCCCTTGCTCAGCCGCACTATCACGACAACTTATTCAGCAAGCTTTTAAACAACAATTTGCCGATGAGCAAGTTTCCAGTGAAGCGGTGAATCAATGGCTTGGCAGCAATGACGGCATCGTAGCTACGCCACACAGCCAACGCAGTATTGCTCAGCTAAAAGTGAAAGTTAGCCAAGAGCAGCAAGACATTCCGATTATTAGCTTAATTGATGAAGTAGAAGGCAGCTTAAAAACGCCGGTGCAAGCAGCGGTTAAACGCGAAGATGAGCAAGAGTTTGCCCGCCTCAATGGTCAAAACTTAATGTTTTGTGAAGACGCTGCTCGCCGCCTACAACATAGCTTGAATGGTCGTGACGATTTAGCGGATTTTTGGCTAAGAGTGAATCACTTAGAAAGCCTACACGCACATGACGCAGTGAGTGTAGTCACCAAAGGCATTAAGCAAGGTTACAGCGCCTATTAGGGCGCTGCTTTTACGTCTTCAATAGCGCTATCGCCAGCACTGCAATAACGTGCTTTACCTTGATGTTTAGCACGATAAAGCTGTAAATCAGCCACCCGTACCAGCTCGCCGTAATCCACCCCTTGTTGCGGAATAACACTGGCCACACCAATACTCACCGACACAAAGTCACTAACATCAGAAAACTCGTGTGGAATGGTGGCTTGGTTCATATTGTTTAACACGGTTTCAGCTATCTGCTTAGCACCTTCGCTGCCGGTATTAGGCAACAATATAGCAAATTCTTCGCCGCCATAACGAGCCACTAAATCAGAACCACGCTTCACCGAGCGGCTGATTAACTTAGCCACTTGGCGCAGAGCTTCGTCGCCTTGTTGATGGCCGTAATTGTCGTTATATTGCTTGAAGCAGTCGATATCGAGCAGTAGCAAACTTAGCTCCACCCCTTCACGACGATGAGTTAACCACAGCTGCAGTAGTTTCTCATCAAAGCTACGACGGTTGGCCACTTGGGTTAGACTGTCGATAAAGCTCAGCTCTTGTAGCTGCATAATCGCGTCAGCCAATTGTTGTTCAGTCGCTTTACGCTCGGTAACATCACGAGTGATAAAGATAATGCCGCGCTCGCCGCTTACATCATCAAAATACGGACCTTTAATCACCTCATACCAAATTTGATGGCCATCATCTAAATACACCAGTTCTTCATAACGAAGCGGCTTGCCATCTTCAAGAATCTGTCGATTTTGCAGTTGATGTTGCTCGAGCTGTTCTTCGCTCAAGACTTCAGTAAGGTGCTTACCTAACAGCTCATCGCTGGTATAGCCAAACATTTTTGCGAAGGGTTCGTTGCCACCAACAAAGTTACCCTTATCGTCAATAAAGCCCAGCGGATCGGGGGTTGAATTAAACACCGTTCGGATAAGGTTATTTTGCCGCCCCAGTTCTTTTTCAGAGCTGATTCGATTTTGGTTTTCGTGCTCAAGTTTACGGTTAAGCTCGTGCCATTTAGTCACGTCGTAAGACACATTAAGCACACCGGTTACTTCGTCTTGCTGGTTTTTGAGTGGATAAACATTATTTTGCAGCAGAATTTGTCGGCTATCTGGGGCACTAAACCATTCGGTATGCTGGCAAGGCTCGCCCGCCAACACCTGGTCATCGTAAGTTTGGCTGCGTTCTAACTCGTTACGGGTCAAAAAGTCGCTAAGCTTCTTACCAGTAAGTTCACCTGGCTTTAAGCCATGAAAACCCGCCCATGCCTGGTTACAGCCCAGTAAGCGCTCATTAGCATCTTTAAAATAAATAAATTCTGGAATGGAATTAAGCACGTTAGCAAACAATTTTTGCTCTTGCTCTATTCGATTTAAATAAGAATACCCTTGAGCATTTTCATAGGCATTTATAAACCATACTTCACGGCCATTATGCGCAGTGAGACTGGCGTAAAGCAGCAAAACCCGGGTTTGCTGAGGGAAACTTACCAACCAGTGAACACCTTCAATTTTAGCCGAAGACTGATGTGATTTAAGTAGCTCTAACAATTGCTCGAAGTGAGCAGAATCTGAGAACTGCCAATGTTTACCATTGTTAGCCAATTGCAGTAATTCACATACACGAGGGTTAGCAAAAATAACCTGTTTGGCTTCTATATCGATCATCAGCTGGGCAGCGGGAGACTTCACCATTGCGGCACGCTGCGCGCGCACTTTGCTGCGAGCCACGGCCCACATAATAATGACCACTACTAGCAGTATGCTGAGTAGTGCAATGGTAGCCTGCATCCAGACTGTAGGATAAAAACTTTCGTGCATCGATTGTCCATTTTTTCTGCAACCGATGCTACTTTACCTGATTATATGACATAAGAAAATAATCATTTACTAAACAAGCAATTAGCTCACATTTAGTCCACTTATTTAGTGGCTAATGCGCTGCCTTGTGGCCCCTCGGCGGCCAGTTTTTTAGCGATATCGGTTAGGGCTAACCATTTGTTTTGGCACCAATTTGGCGCCAGTAAAACCGGTGGCCGAGCATGTGCACTCACCCGATGATAAACCACATGAGCAGGGGTATGGCGAATCAGCTTTACCGCTTGCTCAACATAATGCTGCTGAGTCATGGTCTGCAAACGGCCAGCTTGCCACGCTTTAGCCATGGTGCTTCCCTCAACCACGTGTAAGGGGTGCAGCTTAATGCCGGCAATATCTTCGGCCAGAACCGCATTAAGCGACTGCATATAGTGCTCAGGCTGTTCGCCAGGCAAACCCAAAATAAGATGGGCACATACTTTTAAACCATGTTGGTGAGCACGTGCGACCGCCTGTTGAAAGGCGGCAAAGTCGTGGCCGCGATTAATCTTCTTTAAAGTCTCATCATGGGCCGTTTGTACGCCAAGTTCTAACCAAACTTCCTTACCTTGAGTTTGGTATTCGGCCAGCATTTCTAACACCGCATCGGGTACACAGTCTGGGCGAGTGCCAATACACAAGCCTACTACCGAGTCGTCAGCTAGGGCTTGTTGGTACATTCCGCGCAGATATTCAACTTCCGCATAGGTGCTGGTATAAGCTTGAAAATAGGCCAAATAACGAATGTTTTTGTGCTTTAACTCAGCTTTGCGGGCATCGAGCTGCTCACCTATTGGCATCATTTGCTGCTGCGGCTTAACAAAGGCATCTACGTTGCAAAAAGTGCAGCCACCTTTACCAATACTACCGTCACGATTAGGGCAGGTAAAATCACCATCTACACTAAGCTTACGAACCTTGCCGCCAAACTGTTGCTTAAGATGACGACCTAAAGTATTTACGTATAAATCTAACTGCACAACAACCACTCAATACTGAAAACTTAGGCCGAGCCTAAAACGGCCAGCAGTTTAGCCAATAGCCAAGCTGGCCGCTTAGTTGTAGATCAAGAGAAGTTAAATTTTAATCATCAACTCGTGTTGACCTTTGGAGCTGCTTTTAGCAGCAGTTATGGCTAATTCGCGTAAAGCAGTAGAAATGAGCCACAAACGCAGCCAAAGGCTTTAGCAAAGATCAACAGCGCCTAATGAAGCTGCTATACTACGCGCCGCCCACTAGTCGCACCCAGGAACCAACATGAGCACTCAAGCATTAATCGAAGCAAACGACCGACTCACTACCAAGCAGCGTTATCAAAGTTTTATCGAGCAAACTCGCAAGAGCCAACAGGTTTGGACCTTAAGTGACGAGCAAGGCTGTTTGATTATTGAAACTGGTGACGAAAAAGTATTACTGCTTTGGAGCGAGCAAGCGCTAGCAGAGCACTGGGGCAGCAAAGATCACAGCAACTTTAAAGCACTTGCCATTAGCTTGAGTGATTTAACAGATAAATGGCTACCAGGCATGGCAAACGATGGCTTCGACCTAGCAGTTGCCCCGAGTTTTGCAGGTGAAGGTACTATTGTTTCCCCGTTAGACCTAGCCGACGAGCTTAGCAGCGGAAAAATTAAGTAAGCCGAGTATTTAGCGCGCTTAAGTCCACTAAGCAGTTTTTTTAGCAAGGACTTAAGTGTAGAATCTTCGGCTCGAAAATTGTTCATAGCGCCCAAACGGGTACAGAAATACAAACAGGTTAAATTATGACGACAACGGTTAATCCATTATTAGAAGATTTGAAGGCGCGCGGCCTAGTTGCTCAATGCACTGCCGATGAAGAACTGGCCGAACACCTTTCTAGTGGAGCCCGCACCCTGTATTGTGGTTTCGACCCTACAGCCGACAGCCTGCACATTGGCAGCCTAGTACCGCTACTTATGCTTAAGCGCTTTCAACAGGCTGGCCACAAACCTTTAGCCCTAGTGGGTGGAGCTACTGGCTTAATTGGTGACCCAAGCTTTAAAGCCGCCGAGCGCAAACTTAACAGCGATGAAGTAGTGACCGGCTGGGTTGGCAAACTGCAAAAGCAAGTCAGCCAATTTATCGCATTTGGCGAACAAGACAACGCCGCCAAGGTAATTAATAACCTTGATTGGATTGGTCAAGTTAACGTGATTGATTTCATGCGTAATGTGGGCAAGCACTTTAGTGTTAACGCGATGATCAAGAAAGAGTCAGTGAAACAGCGTATCGACCGCGATGAATCTGGCATTTCATTCACCGAATTTAGCTATATGCTGCTGCAATCTTACGACTTTGCAGAGCTAAGCGATAAAGAAAACACCACCCTACAAATTGGTGGTTCAGATCAGTGGGGCAATATCACTGGTGGTATTGACTTAGCGCGCCGCATGTACAGCAACAAAGTGTACGGCTTAACCATGCCGCTAGTAACTAAAGCAGATGGCACCAAGTTTGGTAAAACTGAAACAGGCACCATTTGGTTAGACCCTAAACGTACCTCACCTTACGCCTTCTACCAGTTCTGGATTAATACCGCAGACGCCGACGTATATTCGTTCTTACGTTACTTCACCTTTATCGATGTTGCAGAAATTGCTGCCATTGAAGAGCGTGACAAAGCCGCTCAAGGCCGCCCAGAAGCACAGGGGATTTTAGCTAAAGAAGTCACCCGCTTAGTACATGGCGAAGAAGGTTTAGCCTCTGCCATGCGCATTACTCAAGCGCTATTCTCTGGTGATTTAGCCTCTCTTAGCGAGTCGGACTTAGAGCAGCTAGCCCAAGATGGTTTACCAACCACTCAACTTGAGCAAAGCGAAGCCGGTTTGGTTGAAGTTCTTACCGCTAGCGAGTTAGCAAAATCGAATAAAATGGCCCGTGAGTTTATTGGTAACGGCGCAGTGTCAGTAAACGGTGAGAAACTCAACGACCCACAACTGACTCTGCAAGCCTGCGATGCCTTATACGGCAAGTACTCAGTGGTTAAGCGCGGTAAAAAACTATTCAGCTTAGTGATTTGGGCCAGCTAAGCCGCAAATTACCAAGCCATCGATAAGAGTAAGTAGTGCTAACTGCTTACTCTTTTTTTTTGCCTAAAACAACAGGCCTCTGCACTATAACCTGCGCAATATTTAGCTTCCCTCAAAGCCCTCACTCGTCCCAAACAAATTGTTCAACCAATATAAATAAATGTTAACCAGTTTACAGATTACCGGCCAACAACATGGCAGAATTGGTTCACTTATTTAATTTGTATGAGTCAATACCTTGTTAAGAAACACTTTATTACTGGCTGCAGCCAGCCTAGCCTTTAATGCACAAGCCAAAGATTGGGAAGATTACACCGTACCAGCCGACCCCGGCTTTGGTAATACTTGGGAATTAGTTGAAGCATTCTCAGATGATTTTAACTACCAAGGAAAAAACCAGCAGTTCAGCGAAAAATGGAATGACCACTACCACAACGCGTGGACCGGCCCAGGTTTAACTGAATGGAGTTCTGCACATTCCGATATTGTAGATGGAAAGCTAGTCATTAAAGCGGCTAGAAAACCTGAATCAGACAAAGTCCACTTAGGTGTTGTCACGTCTAAAACACCAATTGTTTATCCGGTATACATGGAAGCAAAAATTAAAGTTGCTAACCAAGTATTGTCATCAAACTTTTGGTTATTGAGTGCTGATGATAAACGCGAGTTAGATATTCTAGAGATTTACGGTAGCGACCGCGCCAACCACCACAAGCATTCACGCCATGCCAATACCAATTACCATGTATTCATCCGCGACGAAGAGAGTAACGAGATAATCAAAGACATTGGCTCTCAGCAACACCACTTTCTAGCTAACGAAGCCCCCTACCGCGATAACTTTCATCGCTTTGGCGCTTACTGGATAGATCCGTGGAATGTTGAGTTTTATATTGATGGACGCTTGGTGCGTCGCTTAACTAAAACGTCACTAAAAGATCCAGAAAACCTTGGTTTAGACCGCGAAATGTTCATGATTATCGACATGGAAGACCATGACTGGCGTTCAAGTGTTGGCCATATTGCCAACGATGCAGACTTAGCCGACGAAAGCAGAAATAAAATGTTGGTGGACTGGGTTCGAGTGTACACACCCGTTGAAGCAAAAGAAGGTGAGCAAGAGTTAGCAGCGATTCAACTACCCAATGGAGCCGCCGGCCTAAGTTTGCGCCACAGCACTAAGTGCTTTGAGATTAGAAACCCACGCTCAGAAAAAGGTGGCCGTTATCGCCAAAACTACTGCGACCACCGTAGCCAACAACAAAAGTTTTTATTTAGTGAGCAAACAAGTAGTCAAGGCCAGCAAATTAGCATTAAAAACGCCGCCAATGAGTTTTGTGTCGTTGCCCGTGAAGGTAAGCAAGACTTGCGTCAGCAAAAGTGCGACGCAAACGCAACAGCTCAGTCTTGGGTATTATTAAACCAAGGCCAAAATTGGTTCAGTCTGCAAAACCTCGCCACTGGAGAGTGTTTAGAAATGGCGAAAGGTTCTAAAAAAAATGGCAAGCAATTGTCTTTAGGAAGCTGCGAAACAGCCGAGCACCAAAGTTTCAAATTTGTTCAGTAATTTACCGCTTAGGCAGAACTGTACAGCCTAAGCCCAAGTTTATTATCACGATAGGTTATTCATGAAAAATTATCAGATGTACATCAATGGTAGCTGGATTGACGCAAAATCTGGCGCAACAGCCGAGGTGCTTAACCCTTCAACCGAGGAAGTGATAGCCACCGTTGCAAACGGCGATGAAACAGATGCCGAGTTAGCAATGAGCGCCGCATTAGCGGCACAAAAACAGTGGCGTAAACTACCCGCCCGTAAACGCGCAGAAAAACTCTATGAACTGGTGGCAGAGATAAAAGCTAACCGTGACTTCTTAGCTAAATTGCTGGTTCAAGAGCAAGGAAAGCTGCTTAAAGTTGCGCGTATGGAAGTAGACGTAACCTGCTCATTTATTGAATACGCCTGTGAATGGGCACGCCATATTGAAGGTGACATTGTTGAATCAGATAACCCTGACGAGCACATTTGGATCCACAAAGTACCACGCGGTGTGGTAGTAGCGATTACGGCTTGGAACTTTCCGCTCGCCTTGGCTGGTCGAAAAATTGGCCCAGCCTTAGTTGCCGGCAATGCCATTATTGTAAAACCCACTACCGAGACCCCGTTAGCCACTTTAGAGCTAGCCAAGCTAGCCGACAAAGTCGGTTTACCTAAAGGTTTACTCAACGTGGTCACCGGCCCAGGCAGAACCCTTGGCGATGCACTAGTGCGCCATCCGAGCACCAGTATGATCTCAATGACCGGTAGTACTCCTGCTGGTCAAGCCATTGTGCGCGCTACTTCAGACAACTTGGCTCATGTGCAATTAGAGTTGGGCGGTAAAGCACCTTTCATTGTGCTGGAAGACGCCAATATAGATGCTGCGGTGGATGCAGCACTGAGCTCCAAGTTTGATAATTGTGGTCAGGTATGTACCTGTAATGAGCGTTTATATGTTCATCAAGCCATTTACTCAGAATTCATGGAAAAGCTACTGGCTAAAGTCACCGCGCTAAAAGTGGGCGACCCAATGAACGAAGATAGCGACATGGGGCCCAAAGTAAGCGCTAAAGAGCTAGCCAATATGGAAGCCATGGTTGCAAAAGCCCTTGAAGAAGGGGCGAAGTTGGCCTGTGGTGGTAAGAGACTAAGTGGTCCAGGGTTTGAAAAAGGCTATTGGTTTGAGCCAACAGTTTTTACTGACGTAACCCAAGACATGAGCCTCGTTCACGAAGAGATCTTTGGCCCTATTTTGCCCGTAGTTAAATTTGCTGAGTTTGATGAAGTGATTAACTATGCCAACGATTCTGAGTATGGTTTGTCAGCGATGATTTTCACCAACAGAATCAAGTTAGTCATGGATTTGGTAAACGACCTTGAATGCGGAGAGATTTATGTAAACCGCGGCCATGGCGAACAACATCAGGGCTTCCACAATGGCTACAAGCTTAGTGGCTCTGGTGGCGAAGATGGTAAGTATGGTTTTGAGCAATACCTAGAGAAAAAGACCTTTTACGTAGATTTCTCTAAATAACACGGTTTTCTTAGGAAGTGAGCCAAGCACTTATTAGCACCAAGTGCTTGGCTACCCGCAGTTTAGAAATCGGAGAAAAACAAAAAAGCAACAATAACTAAACGCAAATGATAAGGGTGGCACCATGTTCTACATCGGATTCTTTTTAAGCTTAGTGATGATTTATTTGGGCATGCTCGAAGTTATACAGTGGCGACGCCAACACCAATAATGACTCACGAACTATTCTGAGATCTTAGCCAACCAGGCTATGTATACAACTACGCCTCCTTGGTAGGCGACATCAAGCTCAGCTCATTCCCAAAAATGAGTAAGCCGCAAGTTAAGTTCTCGCCAATTTACTCTAAGCCCATGATATGCGATGCTTTAATTCGCTAGCATTACCACGGAAAAATTGCTGAATGAACGTGATAGATACCAAGGCCTTCCCGGTGATACCGCCACATATTCAGCTGCAATTTGGCTATCAAGTGGTAGAACTTGGTCACTCCTATTTCTCAATTCAACAACTCGTTTCTATCGAACAGCCGCATCAGCTTGCAGCTTTAATGGAGGGATATTTAGAGGGCTCGCTGAGTAGTAAATTTAGCCAAGAATATATGCTTCTCGCCATACTCGGTGCCATTGTGTTTTGGCAGCAAAGTGGGCAGTTAAATGCTAACGACGCCAGCATCGCTCAGCAACTATCAAATCGCCTTCATCAGCATTTAAGTTCACTGGCTCGAGCGCGAGGCGACAGTAATGAGCTAGCCCCAGCTACACCGCAGCCAGCAAATATACGAAGCCACTATTGTCAGTTTGAGTTCGCCGATAACTGGCAAATAAAAGTAGGCAAGTGTAGCCCAAATCAGCGCTTTGGCATTTGGTTTAGCAGCCCAATTACTTGGGATGTAGAACCACCGCTGCCTTATATTTTGCAACAGCTTAATGCCTGCGCTAAGGCTTTGTTGCTCGCTCCACTTAGTCAAGCGCAGCTTAAGCTAGCACTTGAGCAAACACTTAGCGCTTGGTTGGCGCAATTTGGTCTGCAGCATCCCCATGTACTGCAGCCTTATGCCGAATGGGAGTTCGAAGATCTTAGCCTCACCCAACAAGCTTTATGCGAAGTATATTGCCAAGCTCAGGCCTTGTTAGACAGCCTAGCCTAGCTCGCAGACTATTTGTTGATTTATGAAACAAGGCCTATTTTGACCACTTGCTTAATATAATCCCTACCTTTGTCTTAAAAAAGTCATAAATCTTACCTAAGCTGCTTGCAGTTCACTGCCTAAGACGGTAACTATGGTTTAACAAACCAGTGTTTGGTTTTAACAGATTTTAAGGAATGCTATGCAAATTCGCCCTATTCATGAAGAAGACGCGGTTGACGTGGCCATGCTAGCAAAGCAGCTAGGCTACAACCCAACGGCACAAACAGTGCTACCGAATATTCACGCTATATTAGAAAACCCAGCTCATCAGGCTTTTGTTTACCTTAACGAGCAAGAACAAATAGTGGGTTGGGTTCATGTATTTATCGCCCTACGTTTAGGCTCATTACCCTTTGCCGAAATTAGCGGTATGGTGGTGGATCAAGACTCGCAAAATCAAGGTATTGGCCGCGCGCTGGTTAAACAATGCCGCCATTGGGCCACTAGCCGCGGCGTAGGTGAAATAAGAGTTCGCTGCGATAGTACTCGCGAACAAGCCAATCAATTCTACCAGCACATCAAATTTAAACAGCGTAAAACACAACGGGTATTTGTGCGCGATCTGTAGCTGTTCCTTCACTTTGCTTGTGGTAATATTCCGCTGATTTTTCCTTTTGATAAAGAGACGGTTATGACTACAGCAATTATTGGCGCTATGGAACAGGAAGTGGTTGCACTTCGCGAGTTGATCGACAATTGTGATACCTATAGCTTTGCTGGTTGTGAATTCTACAGTGGTGAAATAAACCAGCATCCCGTGGTTGTAACGCGTTCCGGTATCGGCAAAGTAGCCGCTGCCATTGCCACCACCGTTTTACTACAACGCTACCAGCCTACTCAGGTGATTAATACCGGCTCTGCAGGTGGTTTTGACCCGGCCCTTAAAGTGGGTGATGTGGTTATCTCTAACGAACTGCGATACCACGATGTAGACCTTACTGCCTTTAGTTATGAAATGGGCCAACTCCCAGCTAACCCAGCCGCCTATAAAGCCGATGCCAAACTTATCGAGATTGCAGAGCAGGCTGCCACTCAGCTAAGTGGTCACCAAATTGTGCGTGGCCAAATTTGTACTGGCGATATCTTTATGGCTGACCCTGAGCGAGTAGCAAAAGCCCGCGCAGATTTCCCAAATATGGCTGCAGTGGAGATGGAAGGTGCTGCAATAGCCCAAGTTTGTCACTTAGCTGATATTCCTTTTGTAGTGATTCGTTCACTGTCAGACATCGCTGGCAAAGAGTCGCCATCATCATTTGATGAATTTTTAGAAACTGCAGCCAAGCATTCAACTGCCTTAGTGCTTGCCATGTTAGAGAAGCTTAGCGACTAATGGACGAAAGCTCTTGGCTGTGGCTTAGCCTCAGCCTGCCTTTACTGGGCATTGCTTTAGAACGTTTAATACCTGGTCGTGGATTTGGCCAGGTAATGCTTTTAGTGCGCTGGTTTGCCGAACAACTTGCCAACAAGGTAAATCGCAGCGGCAACGGTCCCCGGCAACAACGCTTGGCCGGTGGAATGGCTTTACTGGCTATTTTGTTGCCTCTGAGCCTTGGTCTGGCGCTGTTTAATCACCTCACTCCAATCAGCGTTGTCGTCGATAGTTTACTATTGCTTTGTTTACTGCAATGGCAAGCGCCAATGCACAGTTATCATCGCATCACCCGCTTACTCAACAAGCAGCAACACAAACCGGCTCGAACTATATTACGCCCCTGGGTATTACGAGATTGCGATAGTTTAACGGCTGTTGGTGTGGCTAAAGCTTCCGCAGAAATGCTATTGCTGAGGTTAGCGGCCAATTGGTTTGGAGTAATTTTTTGGTTTATGTTGGGCGGCATTGTTCCTGCCTTAATCTACCGCATCATCACCGAGTTACACTTTGCTTGGAACCCAAAGCTGGTGCAGTATCGCCAGTTTGGCCACATTGCTAGCCGCTTCTATCAGTTATTTAGTTACCTTCCCTTTCAGCTGCTGGCTCTTATCATTTGCTGTTATGGCAAACTGTCTCGCAATAAAGCGGCCCTTAGCGAAGGATTTCGTTGGCCTTATATTGGCAGCGGAAAGTTAATTAGTGTTAGCGCCAGTAGCTTACAAAGTGAACTGGGCGGGCCGCGCCACTATCAACAGCAAAAGGTTGAACAAGCCCGCTTTGGCCCAAATCAGCAATATCCAGAAGCAGCAGAGCTAGATAGACTGGCCCTAAAACTGAATATGAGCGCCTTGCTGTATTTAGTTATTCTTTGTCCCGTTTACCTTGCCCGCGTTATTTACTTGTAAGGCTGCTAAAGCTGCCAGCCATCAACTGATACTTGCCTTACTAGCGGTACTTGCTAGCGCGGCAGTTCATGCTAAACCACAACGCATTATTTCCTTAGCCCCTCATTTAACCGAGCAAGTGTATGCCCTAGGTGCCGGTGACAAACTGATTGCCACCGTAGACTATGCCGATTACCCCGAAGCAGCAAAGTCGCTGCCACGCATTGGCAACTATCAATACATTAGCCTCGAGAGCATTATTTCGTTAAAGCCCGATTTGGTTTTAGTGTGGCAACAAGGCAATCAGCAAAGCCTCGCCCAGAAGCTGCGAGCACTAAACATCGAGGTATTTGTTTCCAAGCCCAAGCGCTTAAACAGCCTGCCTAAACAGCTTGCTGAACTCGGTAACATCTTAGGGGAGGCTGAAACCGGTCAGCGTTTAAGTCAGTTTGCCGAACAACAGCTTTCCGAAATGGCTGAGCAATATCAGTCTAAAGACAAAGTGAGCGTGTTTTACCAAATGTGGCATACACCGCTGCGCAGCATTTCGGCAAAAAGTTGGATTAATGACGGCATTCGCTTATGTGGCGGGGAGAACATTATGGCTGAATCAGTGGCGCCCTACCCTTTGCTCTCGGAAGAGTGGGTGCTGCAAGCCGATCCACAGGCTATTATCATTGCCCAGTGGCAGTTTGAACACTCTTGGCAACAATGGCCACAACTTCAGGCCGTGCAACAGCATAATATTTACCACCTCGACCCTGACAAAGCTCATCGCCTTACACTTCGAACCCTCGAGAGCCTTAAGCAACTTTGCAGCATGCTCGAAAAAAGCCGAAAAAAAACCCACCCAGATAAACTGAGTGGGACGAGAGCATATACGAGTGAAGAAAAATCTTCGTAGTAACTAATGAAAGTGTTGTGCCAATTTTAAGCAAGCAAATGGCTCTCTGGATTTTTCAACAGACAAAACCACCCCTAAAGAGGTGTCCGGAGTTTTATGTGGTGATTCTGTATACAGTTTTCGATCAAACCAACAAATATGCTTTAAGGTTCAGACGATAAATTCTGCAGCAAAAACTGCGCTATTTAAGCGCCTGCACTAGATTAAATCAGCCTGCGCCAATTTGGTCAGCAAGTGCTCGCTAAGCTGCTTAGCTCACGGCTTACCGCCTCGAATCTGGCATTCTTACGGGCATCTGGCTACAATCGCGATAATCTCTGTGTTTGTATGTTGGAAGTAGATTGCTAAGCTTATTACCTAAACGTCATCGTCGGCTGTTGTTTGTTGCCATTATTTTAGTAATAGCGGCACTACTGATACCCAGTGAAGATAAAGCAGTTAAGGCAAGCCAACGTCAAAACATCGACCTTTCAGCAAAAGCCTCTAACACACAGCAAGCAACGCCAATCGCAGCGCCAAACACTAGCGAACCCAGCTTAGAAAAACTGCAACTCACAGAAACACCGCGGGTTGCAACTCCCCAAGTTCAAGAAAACAAAACGCAACCAGTCGCACCAGCGGAAGCATTTGCTGATACACCAGTAGCGGTCACCTCCGCAGAACAACAAGAAGTAAAACCAGAGCAAAGCAGTGAAATAGCAAAAACCAGCGATCAGCCAAGCCCGCTAACCCAAGCAGGTAGTGCAGCAGACAACAGCGTTAAAGTGAGCGATGCAGCAGAGTTAATCGCTCAGCTACAACAAGGTAAAGAGCTCAACCTTGGCGTTCGTTACCCATTGCAACTGACCATTGAGCCACAACAAGCCCCAGAAGAGCCCGAGAACTTTTACACCCTTAAGCGCCAAACTGTAAAATCTGGCGATAGCATGGCCTTAATCTTTTCTCGGGTCGGCTTAAGTGCCCGCACCTTATACGACATTGACCAATTGGGTGGAGAAGCCAGAAAGCTGCGCACCGTTCACCCCGGCGATACGCTCGACTTTTACTTGGATGAGCAAGATCGCTTGATGGAGTTGCATTACCCGCAATCCAAGTTTCAAACCCTCATTATTGAGCGCGATGAGCAAGACAGATTTGCGGTTAAGGTGGATACTCAAGAACTTGAGGTAAGGACTAACTTTGCCCAAGGCACCATTAACTCGAGCTTTTGGAATGCAGGCATTAGTGCCCAGCTTAGCCAAGGGCAGATAATGGCGCTGGCAGCCATCTTTGGCTGGGACATCGATTTCGCCTTAGACATTCGCAAAAACGACAGTTTTATGGTGCTATTTGAAGAGCATTTTGTTGATGGTCAATTCGCTGGCAATGGCGACATTATCGCCGCTGAGTTTATTAACCAAGGTGATGTATTTCGTGCAGTTCGCCACAAAGACGGAAACTATTACACACCTGAAGGCAGACCAATGCGCAAAGCCTTTTTACGCGCACCGGTTAACTTCAAATACATCAGCTCTAACTTCAATCCACGTCGACTACACCCAGTAACAGGCAGAGTACGCGCACATAACGGCATTGATTATGCGGCTAAAGTTGGCACCCCAGTGCAAGCTGCCGGCGATGGTAGAGTGACTAAATCCGGTTACAGTAAGTACAACGGCAACTATATATTTATTCAACACAGCAGCGCCTATGTCACCAAATACTTGCACCTACATAAACGCTACGTAAAAACCGGCCAGCGCGTTAAACAGGGCAAAAAAATCGGCACGGTTGGTGCGACCGGCCGAGTTACCGGCCCACACTTACATTACGAGTTTTTAGTACACGGGGTACATAAAAACCCACGTACGGTAAAACTGCCAACCTCAACCCCCTTAAAAGGCAAACAAAAAGACATTTTCATGCCGATTGCCAAGGTCAGAATCAAGCAGCTAGACAATACCAAACGCGTATTGCTAGCGATGAACTAGGTGATTAAATGACTGACATATATGTCGGCTTAATGTCTGGCACCAGCATGGATGGCGTTGATGCTGTAGTGGTGGATTTTAGCCAAGCAAAGCCCAAACTTCTGGCTCACCATCAGCAAGCCATTCCAGCACATTTGCTAGAACAGCTACATGGTTTATGTAGCCCGGCAAACAATGAAATAGCGGCCATGGCCGAGGCCAGTGTTGCCGTAGCCGAGCTATTTGCATCAAGCGCTAATCAAGCTATTCAGCAAGCAGGGCTGAATAGCCAAGATATATCTGCCATTGGCAGCCATGGGCAAACCATACGCCATTTCCCCGAACTCAATTTCAGCCTACAAATTGGCAGCCCCAGCCATATCGCTGTGCAAAGCAATGTTGATGTGATTGCCGATTTTCGTAATAAAGACATGGCGCTAGGCGGCCAAGGCGCTCCTTTGGTACCCGCCTTTCATCAAGCTATGTTTAGCAGCCGAGATGAAGCACGTTTTATTGTAAACATTGGCGGTATTGCTAACCTCACTCGCCTACTGCCCGAGCAAACATTGCTGGGCTACGACACTGGCCCAGGCAATACTTTGTTAGATCAACACTTTAAACGCCACCATCCGCATGGCTTAGATTATGACGATAATGGTCAATGGGGAAGAAGCGGTACCTGCCAACAAGCGCTTTTGAAGCAGATGCTGGCCGATGAGTACTTTGCTTTAGCAGCGCCCAAAAGTACTGGTCGAGAGTACTTTCATTTAGCTTGGTTAGACCGTTTTCTTGAACAGCCTGAGTTCGCTCAATTAGCGCCTGTAGATGTACAGTGCACCTTGCACCACCTAAGCTGTCAAAGCATTGCTCAAGAGTTACTAGATGCAGAAAAGGGCACTATCTATTTATGTGGTGGCGGTGACAACAACGGCTTTTTATTGGAATTGCTAGCCGAGGCACTGCCCAAACTCTCCCTTAGCCGCACCTCCAAGCTAGGCATTCCTGAACAAGCCTTAGAAGCCATGGCTTTTGCCTGGTTAGCGCGCTGCTTTAAGCTCAAGCAAGCGGGCAATGCCAGCTCGGTAACCGGGGCAAGTCGCACAGCCATTCTTGGCGCGCTATATCCCGCCCAATAGAAAGGAGGGCTACTACCCTCCTTCATTTATTAATACAAGCTTAAGCTGAAGAAGTTTACGCCCCCAACAGCTCTTGCTCTTTTGCTTCTTCTATCGCAGCTTGTTTATCTTTGCGGCTAAACTTAGCACCCAGCATTAACAAACATGGGGTTAGAATTAGGGTTAGCAAGGTAGCAAAGCTTAAGCCGCCAGCAACTGCAGTAGCCAACTGAGACCACCATTGTGACGATGGCGCGCCTACCTCGAAACTACGTTCAAACACATCAATATTAAGCTCTAACACCATTGGCATTAAACCTAGAATGGTAGTGATGGTGGTTAGCATCACCGGGCGTAAACGCTGAGCCCCAGTGCGCATAATCGCTTCTTGAGCCGCAATGCCTTGGCGGCGCAGCACATTGTAAGTATCAATCAATACAATGTTATTGTTCACCACGATCCCCGCTAAGGTAATCACGCCTAAACCACTCATAATAATACCGAAGGCTTGTCCGGCTATTAACAAGCCCAGTAGCACGCCAATAGTAGAGAACAACACCGCCGAGAGGATTAACAAGGCTTGGTAGAAGCTATTGAACTGGGTGATAAGAATTAAGCCCATCACAAACAAGGCCACTAAGAAGGCTCTTCCTAAAAACGCCATGCTCTCTTGTTGGTCTTCATTCTGGCCGCGCAGCTTAATATCAACCAAAGGATCGAGCTCTAACTGCTTAAGCTGTTCCTGAACTTTAGGTAGCTCAATGCTGAGGTTTTGCCCGGCAGCAACGTCAGCACTCACCGTAAGTACTTGGCGACCATCCACTTTATTGATCACATCTTGTTTTGGCTTAGCCTCTAAAGATACGAAGTTAGTGATTGGTACCAAGCCGTAGGCAGTTTTAACCCGCAACTCACTGAGTCGGCTAATGCTGCGATTCTCTTCTGGGAAACGCACCCGAATTTCTAATTCATCATCCACATCATCGGGGCGGTAATCGCCAATGTTCAAACCATTGGTGACAAACTGAACAGTGTTGCCCAACAAGGTCACATCGGCCCCAAAGCGGGCGGCTTTAGCTCGATCTACCTTAAGCTGCCATTCAATGCCCGGCTTGGTGGTAGAGTCTTCGGCATTCACAAAGTGAGGATTATCATCAACCAACTGGCGGATTTTCTTGGCCATTGGCTCTAAACGCTCAGGAAAGCGCGAGCTTAGCTCCAATTGCAAATCTTTACCCGCTGGCGGACCGGCTTTGTCTTTGCGAAACTCGATTTCTAAACCTGCGATAGGCGCTAAGCGAGAACGCATATCTTCGATGATTTCATTAGCAGGGCGGCGCTCGTTCCAGTCTTTAAGGTTAACTCGAATATCGCCCAGTTGATCGCCACCCACTTTGGTATAAAGCGTATCGTAGTCTTCCAACTCAATAATACGGCGCTCAACCTCTAACATTATTTGCAGCTTTTCATCGGTGGAGTAATCACCGTGGGAGCGAACAATAATGTTATAACCCACAGGCTCTACTTCAGGGAAAAACTCTACGCCTTTACCAGCACTGCCATAAGCCATAATCACTGCAATAGCGATAACAATGCCCAAAGCTAATACCCGTAAGGGCGCGTTTACCGCTTTGTGCAATACCCGCAGATAAAAGCCGGTAAAGCCTTGTAAGCCTTGCCACTCGCCTTTGTCTGCCTTAATTAAGGCTTGCTGTTGCTTGGCGCTTAACTTACGCGGACGACCAAAAATGTTACCCAAAGAAGGCACAAAGATTAGCGCCATCACCAGAGAGGCACTCAAGGTCGCAATTAAAGTTAAAGGCAAGTAACCCATAAACTGCCCTACCATGCCTGGCCAAGCCAGCAGCGGAGCAAAAGCCGCTAAGGTGGTGGCAGTAGAGGCAATAATTGGCCATGACATACGCTGTGAGGCTAACGAGTAAGCCTGATGCCTAGGCACGCCTTCACTCATTTGCCTATCGGCAAATTCCGTGACCACAATGGCCCCATCCACCAGCATTCCCACTGCCATAATCAGTGAGAACAACACCACCATGTTGATGGTAAGCCCGCCCAAAGACAGCATTAAAATACCGGCTAAGAAGGAACCCGGAATGGCA
This sequence comes from Agarivorans sp. Alg241-V36, assembly GCF_900537085.1. NCBI lineage: Bacteria > Pseudomonadati > Pseudomonadota > Gammaproteobacteria > Alteromonadales > Alteromonadaceae > Agarivorans > Agarivorans sp. Alg241-V36. The sequence goes on from NZ_UNRE01000004.1 coordinate 381,697, forward strand.
ATGCCCACTAACAGTGATGAGCGCACGCCCATAACTGCAATAATCACCACCACTACCAGCAATACTGCCGACAGAATGTTGTTTTGCAGCTCTGAGAGCATGGTGCGAATATCTTTAGATTTATCACCGGCGTAATCGATAATCACCGAATCGGGCCAAAACTTGCGCTCTTCAGCAATCAGTGTTTTTACCTGCTCAATGGTTTCGATCAGGTTTTCACCTGGGCGCTTACTCACTTCCAAAGAAATGGTTGGTTTACCATTTACTCGAGCATAGGTGCTGGCATCTTTAAAAGTTCGCCTAGCCGAGGCTACATCGCCAAAGGTAACGATGCGGTCGCCATCCACCTTAATCGGCAGATCAATCACATCTTTTACGTTCTCAAATACCGCCGGTACTTTTACCGCAAAACGGCCATTGCCCGTATCCAAGGTACCGGCCGTTACCAAACGGTTATTACGGCTAACTAAGTTATAAATATCCGCTTGATCTAAACCATAAGATTCCATCAAGAGGGGGTTTACCGTAATCTCTAAGAAGTCTTCACGGTCACCACCAATATTAACTTCCAATACCTGCTTCATGGTTTCCATTTGGTCTTGCAAATCACGAGCAATAGTAAGCAAGGCGCGTTGTGGTAAGTCGCCCGATAACAACACCGTAATGGCCGGTTGCTCGGTAGCTAAAGTCACTTGATGCACCTCTGGTTCATCACCACCTGCTGGCAATTTAGGTTTAGCTTGATCAACCTTGGCGCGAACATCTGACAAAGCTTGGTCGATGTCTACCCCAACAATAAATTCCAATACCACCGAGCCATGGCCTTCGCTGGCGGTAGCGGTCATCTCTTTAATGCCTTCTAAACCCTGTAGTTCTTGCTCCATAGGGCGCAATAACAAGCGTTCGGCATCTTGCGGCGAAATACCATCGTGAGGAATCGACACATAGATAACCGGGATCTCTACATCGGGATCAGACTCTTTGGGAATATTGTTGTAGGTAATGATGCCAGCAACAAACAAGAACAGCAGAATAGACAGTACGGTTCGGGTTCGCGACAAAACCGCTTCAATAAAAGCGTGCATTATTCAGCCCTCTCTTGAGCTAACAACTCCGCTTTGGTGACCGCTTCAACCTTGTCGCCTTCACGCACAAAACCTTGGCCCAAAACAATCACATCATTGTCACCACTAAAGCCCGACAGCCAAGCGCCGTCAGGATCTGAGCGCACCAAACTTGCTGGTACAAATTTAACAATGTCATCTACTACGGTTTTCACCCCAAGATTGCCTTGTTCATCAAGGGCTAATACCGCCGGGCTTACTTTAATCGCTTCAACCTCCTCAAGAGGAAAGCGCACCCCAGCACTCACGCCAGCCATTAGTTTTTGCTGTTTGTTATCTAGCAATACTTCTACTTTGAAGGTACGGGTATTGGGATCGGATAAGGTGGCGATGAAATCGATGGTGCCTTCTACTTCTTCTCCAGTGACTAAACTTACGTGGGCTTTTTCACCAAGAGAAAGCTGCGAAATATCGCGCTCTGAAACATCAGTGCGTACCAATAATTGCTGGGTATCGGCCAGCCTTAAGATAGGATCACCAATACCTAAATAGGCACCAGCTTCAACAATGTTTTCTTCAAAAATACCGGTGTAAGGTGCCAGTACCAACGTATTATCAATCGCTAGATTGAGTGTTTTCACCATCGATTCAGCTTCTACTAGAGAGGCTTTGGCTTCGGCCAAACGCGCTTTGCCTTGGAAGCCCTGTTTGCTTAGCGCTTTTACCCCGGCGTATTCAATGGTGCGCTGCTCCAATAAGGCTTCTGCACGCAGTAGCTGCGAGCGCCTGTCTTGAATATCGAGGCGAGCTAAAGCTTGGCCTTTTTTAATGGGCCGGCCTTCGGCGACTAAAAACTCCTGTAGGCGACCCGATACCTCTGCTGAAATAACACTTTGACGACGCGCTTCGGTTTGCCCGTATAAATGCAAGCTACGTTCAATCGTCTCAGCAGTGTAGGTTTTTACTTGCACGCGCGTTAGTTTGTGAGCAGCTTTCTCAGGCTCTGGTTTAGCTTCATCGGCATTAGTCATTTGACCCGAAAGCATCCAAAACACCACTACAGCAACAATAAAAATAGAAAGGATATATGGGCGAGCAGCAAAAAACTGTTTTACGGAAACAGACACAATCAAACACTCCCTGTCGATGATTCAATTAAGCAAATCAGTATACAAGTTAGTGCAAACAATCTATATGCTTTGCCGAAGACTACTGACAAATTTGCTACAAAGCGTTAGCTAAGTATGAAAAATAACGAAGCCACCGGGCGGTGGCTTACAAAAAGATACAATTGCGTGATGTTTTGGGGATACTTTAGATGCTAAATGACGATCCACAACCACATGTTGTATTAGCATTTGGGTTGTTCACCAAGAAGCGTGAACCCTCTAAGCCAGAGGTAAAATCAACAATGCCACCCACTAAATATTGCAGGCTCATTGAATCGACCACCATAGAAACACCTTGTTTTTCTACTAGGGTATCGCCTTCATTTACTTTTTCGTCGAAGGTGAATCCGTAAGAGAAACCAGAACAACCACCGCCAGTGACATAGACACGCAACATTAGCGCTGGGTTTTCTTCTTCAGCAACTAGCTCTTTTACTCGCGACGCAGCGGCGTCGGTAAATTGAATTGGAAATGCGGCTTGTTCAGTTACAGCTTGTTCTGACACAATCTATTCCTTAAAAATGTTAACTGACGCGGATTATCTAATACCCGAGTAATTTGTTCAAGTATTATCCTAGAGGCTTTACGCTTGGCCTTAAAGCAGAGCGAGCAGCTTATTTTTTGGGCCAACTTTGCTTGTAAATGATCTCGGCTTTTTTATTCCATTTATTGCCTTTAACCTTGGCTGTTAGCTCTATGCGCTCTGCTTTAAAACCTTCCGGCAATTTGATATCGGTATTCACTTCTTGGAAATAACGGAACTTAAAGGCTAATGGCGCCGCTTGGTTTTGCAGCTCAGCCAAACTGTATTGCGCAGGCTCTTGATCTTGACTGCCCACCACTACCAGCTGCAATTCTCCACTTAACCAACGCTTGTTGCGCGCAACTTGCATCAACAATACCTGCATTCGATAGTAGTTGGGGCTTAACATGGCTTCGATATGAAACTGTTCAATCTTCATGCCGCCAGCTTGTTTTTCTGGCGCCATAATTTTGCGGTAAACCAGCAGTTCTTCACTTAGCGCATGCTTTTGCTCAGTAAGCTGGTTAATGTTTTGTTTTAGCTGGGCAAGCTCGGCCAAGCTTGTATCTTGTTCTAAGCGCACCATAGACAAGCGCTGCTGCAGCACAGACTGGCTATCTAACGAAGAACTAAGCTGCTGTTTTAGTTGGCTAATTAATTGATCTTTTTCTTCAACAACCACCGACAAGCCATACACACTGGTTAAGGCCAAGGCACCGACTAAACTTACAACTAATAACTTTGGCTTTGCCACTTTTGCTCTTACCTGTCGCGAAAAGACGACAGTTTACCCAGATTTACTGCCAGCAACAAATTACCCTTATTGCCCTACTCGTTAATTGGCTTTTTACTGCCAATAACACTGCTTGAATATCAGCGCTTTTCTTGCTTACTCAGTTCCATTCAGCAAGCTGCATCAAAGCCTATATTCACGGCCATTCTCATCACCATTGGTAATATTACTTGGCTATGGATTATTTGTTATAGTGAGCGCAATTTACTGCCTTAACGGCCCGTGATTCAGATTTTAAAGGATGCTTTATGTCTCGTTCAGAACAACTTTTTAGCCAAGCCCAGCAAACTATTCCTGGCGGCGTTAACTCTCCAGTACGCGCCTTTAATGGTGTGGGTGGAACACCGGTTTTTATTGAACGAGCCGACGGTGCGCGCATTTTTGATGCCGATGGCAACAGCTACATTGATTACGTGGGATCATGGGGACCAATGATTTTGGGCCATAACCACCCTGCTATTCACCAAGCAGTGGTAGATGCTGCTGCTAAAGGCTTGAGTTTTGGCGCACCTACCGCTGCCGAAATTGACATGGCCAACCTAGTCTGCGAATTGGTGCCGTCGATGGACCAAGTGCGCATGGTTAACTCGGGCACCGAAGCCACCATGAGCGCTATTCGCCTTGCTCGCGGCTATACCGGCCGCAATAAAATTCTTAAGTTTGAGGGTTGTTATCATGGCCACGCTGACTCATTGCTGGTTAAAGCGGGCTCTGGCGCATTAACCCTTGGCCAACCTAGTTCGCCAGGCATTCCTGCGGACTTTGCTCAGCATACCCTTACCGCTACCTTTAACGACTTAGCTTCTGTAGAAGCTTTGTTTGCCGAATACCCGGAAGACATTGCCTGTATTATCGTTGAGCCAGTGGCTGGCAACATGAACTGTATTCCTCCGCTAGATGGCTTTTTAGAAGGGCTACGTGCCATTTGTGACAAATACCAAGCGGTATTCATTATTGATGAAGTAATGACAGGCTTTCGAGTTTCCTTAGGCGGCGCCCAAGCTCACTACAATGTGAAGCCCGACCTAACATGTTTAGGTAAAGTGATTGGCGGCGGTATGCCAGTAGGCGCGTTCGGTGGCAGCCAAAAGATTATGAATCACTTAGCCCCAGTTGGTCCGGTTTACCAAGCAGGTACTTTGTCGGGCAACCCAATCGCTATGGCTGCGGGCCTAGCTGCACTAACTGCGCTAAAAGATCCGGCGGTTCATCAGCACTTAAATGCCATCACCGAACGCTTAGCAAAAGGCCTAAAAGCCGCAGCCGATCGCCAAGGCATTCCGCTAACGGTTAATCAGGTAGGTGCCATGTTAGGCTTTTTCTTTACCGAGGAAAGCAGTGTAAGCAACTTTGCCCAAGCCTGTGCTTGTGACGCTGAGCGTTTCAAGAAGTTCTTCCACCTGATGCTGGAAGAAGGCATTTACCTAGCGCCATCTGCATTTGAGGCTTCATTCACCTCTTATGCCCATAGCGAAGCTGACATTGATGCCACCATTGCAGCGGCTGAGCGTTGTTTTGCTAAGCTAAAATAAGTACTATGGCCGCACTTACTTAAAGTGCGGCCTTACCTTAACCATTCTATTTTCACTACTCGGCCAGTCTTCAAATACACCACGTATTTTTTGCCTTTGAGGTTGTAGAGCACGCCTTCTAACTTATTGAAGTTATCGCCGCTGACTACTTCTTCGTATTCAGGCTTGCCGCAGGCGCTAACTAACTCCAACTTATCGGTACCAGAGCGTATCCAAGTGCCGTTACAATTTATATTTGCGACTTCGGTTCCATTACCGGCTTGCGCGCTGCCTATCACAAGCAACAACATCAGCCATAAACACTTTTGCATCCACTATCCTTACAAACACTAATCAACTGAGTAAATAATTATAGTAAGCAATAACTTAGGAAGAGGAGTTTTTTACTGAAGGGCGTGTCCAAAGAAAAATCATTACCGCCAGCAAGCAAGTACCAGCAGCAATCCGGGCAAACCATGGAACATCCATCCACAGCATTAAACCGGCCGAAATAGCCACCATGACGCTAGCGCTACACTTTGCTTTTAAGCTGACTACACCGTGGCGCTGCCAATCGTTAATCAATGGTCCGAAAGTGCCATGCTGCTCTAACCATGTAGCAAATCGAGGGGAGCTTTTAGAAAATAGAATCACCGCCAACAGTATGAATGGCGTAGTTGGTAACAAAGGTAAGAAAATACCTACCGTGCCTAGCAATACCGCTAGCCAAGCAACCAAGAGGTAAAACAGTTTTAACATCGAGCAAGCACCTTTTATCAGCAGGCTCTTAGTTTACTCTTTTATAGGGGTAAATAGCTGTTAGTTATAGCTTGTAGCAAAATAAAATTAGACATCTAGACGGCCAAATAATAAATTAGCTCTGCCGCCGATTTACTCGCCAACTTGCGGGCGGCTAACAAATACCGCTAAAGCGCCTAAGGGCGCGAACTAATTACTAGGAGTTCGTCATGTTTGAAGCTGTCCAAAAAGAAACCATTATTCTCACAAACGAAAAACAAGGTTGTAAGCCACATTGGCAACAACCTTGTTTAACCAAAACAGATTGCCTTGAACTTAACGATCTCATTTCATCTCATAAGCTCAATGAATATACAGAGCTTTCTTACTTCAAAGACCGTTACAGGCCCAAAGCTTAAAAACAAAATGCCGATTTAACGCCTCCTTGTTTTGCTTCTTGATTACATATTCTTCGATCTGAGCTCTGCATGCTGTCTTGTACCTGTAGCTGCGAGCTGTAACCATCAACTTCTAAGGCATGGCTTGCTGCACTTACAAACAGAGCAGAGCTGAAAATAATACTTAAAAAACTTGTAGTAAAAAATTTCATAATACTTCTCCAAGAAATGTTGATTTTTGACTGCGCAGCCATGAACAAGAAGACCTAGCTGTCTACTAGGTTATTTCAAAGAAATTTAAAATTTTTTAGAAAAAAGTGAAGAATAATTGGAAAGTTTTGTTATTTCTTAGACTTAGAAACAGATAAAAAAGATGAGAAAAGCTGGAGAAGGAAGCTACCAAAATAACTAAGCGCTTAACAAGATTAAGCGCTTTTAGATTATGAAATAATGACTAAATAGCTTACTACTTTGCACTATTGCGGGTTCGTTTATCGCTCGATTTACTTGGACAAAAACTCGCACCTGAAGCACCTCTAAAACTTGAAACAGCCATAATATTTACCCCTACTACTTAAAATGTGAATGTGAAGTTCATCTGTTAACCACACAAGTAGTAAGGAGCAATAACGAGGCCAGTTTTTCAAAATCTTCTGATTAGAGTAAAAATTCCAGAATTAAACTAATGAAAAGCCTACCAATAGTGATAAAAGCCAATTATGACATCCCTAAGCAGGTTTTTATTTGGAAGCTATTGTTTGTCTCGCTTATTGCACAATGCGAATGCGCTCACATGTGGCACAAAGCTGCGCCACATTGCAGCAAAAGCGACATTACTTCGATTGGCCGTAGCGTTGATGTAGGGCTTGGTACAAATCTTCTTGGAAACTTAACGCCGAGGCATCTAAATCTGCCATTAGCTCAACCAAGTGCTCGTTATCTTCTCTGCCGTCCCACACTTTACGATAGGTTCCTTGCTTGTAACCATTGTCTTGACGGAAGAAATTAAGCACGTTTTTGCTCACGTATTGCTGGTAAAGATCCAGCCAAGTCATTTTACAATCAACTAGCAAGGCCGAGAACAAGCCAATGCTGGTGCGTTTGGCAGCAGCAAGACCAATCAGTAGTTCAAGCTTCTCTAATAAATTAAGCTCGGAAAACTGCCATTGCTTACCATCAAACTGCAGCTCTTTCTGGTCGATATTGTCAAAAATATAAGCTTGGGCCGGTGTATGTTCGCCATCTGATTGCAGCAATAACTCAGACAATACGAAGTGCCAAATGTCTACCAGCTCCATTTGTAGTTGTTCTAAGTCGCAATCTTGTTTTTTCCACCACTTCCAACCATGGTGTTCAATCGCTTCCGCACCTTCAATCACTACCGCACGCAAAAAGGGCGAACGCGTGCTTAGCCATTGGGGATTCACTTTGGCGTTCATGTTGTCTTGTAGCTGCAACATAATTTGCGCTTGGTTTGCTTGTAACATTCCAGATCCTTAATTAAATATACTTTGTAACCAGGTTTTCGCCTTGGTGGCACTTTGTTGCACACAGCCTTCCGCTACTTCCGCTTGGCTGCTGGGTGCGGGTAATAGTTGAGTTTCGCCACAATCTGCCGATGTAGGGTGTCCATTGGCTTTAGCAAAATGCACCCAACTTAGATTATCCGGTTGCATGGCGCGTAGCGACTGTGGGTACGAGGTTTTGAGATATGCAGCATATACTGGCAGCGCTGCCGACGAGCCTGTTACCGCAGCAGGTTTATTATCGTCTCGCCCTACCCATACGGTAACAATCTCGCGCTGGTCAATGCCCACATACCAGCTGTCACGTAGATCATTGGTGGTACCGGTTTTACCGGCTAAATCCACCTTAGGGATCCGCCACTTCAACGAGCGAGCAGTGCCGCTGCGGGTGACCTGGCTCATGCCATAAAGGGTGAGGAAATTGGACATTTCAGACCACCGCCGCTCGGCGTCACTATCAGCTTTATACAAAACATTACCTTGGCCATCATTCACTTGGTGCACCGCATAGAGCGGACGATATTCACCATCACCACCCAAGGTTTGATATAGCTGAGCCATTTGAAAAGGCGATAAACTCAAGCTGCCCAATAAAATAGACGGATAAGGGCGAGTATTCTCTTCTAAGCCGGCTAGCTTTAAAGTATCAACCACCGAATCAACACCCACCTCTAAGCCTAAACGCACCGTTGGCACATTTAACGATTCAGCCAATGCGCGCACTAGCATCACTGGCTCACTAAAGCTTTTATCGTAGTTATTTGGCTGCCACTGCGTACCATCATCTAAGGGTACCGCTAGAGGGCTATTATCCAGTAATTCGCCCAACTGGTGGCCTTGCTCAAGCGCAGTAAGATAAACAAAAGGCTTAACCAAAGAGCCAATTTGGCGACGTGCATCTAAGGCGCGATTAAAACCTTGGTTGTTCTTCTCTCTGCCGCCAATTAGCGCGCGAATCGCCCCAGTATGGCGTTCACTAATTACCATTGCCGTTTGCAGCTGTTTTGTAGCACCTTGGTCAAGTTGCTCTAATACGCTCTGAGCTGCAGTTTGAGCATGACGCTGCGACAAAGGATCGAGGGTTGTGAATACTTTTACACCGTTATGATTACGCCAATCATCGGCATGCTGCTTCAGCTCACGGCGCACCAAAGATACAAAGCCCGGTGTTTTTTGATAACCCATGCTGCCACGCTTACTCAAACCCAAGGGCTTTTTCACTGCCAGTTGATATCGCTCGGCGGATAGCTCGCCTTCTTCGGCCAAAATGCGCAGGACTAAGTCACGACGATTTACCGCCCGCTGTTCATGGCGCCAAGGATCGTAGTAAGACGGTCCTTTAATAATCGCAACCAACAAAGCGACTTGCTCCACCGATAAATCATTCACTGGGCGGCCAAAATAGAAATAACTCGCTAGGCCAATACCGTGCACCGCATTACTGCCGTTTTGCCCTAGATACACTTCGTTAAAGTAGCTCTCGAGAATTTCATCTTTGCTGTAGCGAAAATCGATCAACAGCGCCATATAAGCTTCTTGCAACTTGCGCCACAAGGTTCGCTCACGGGTAAGAAAGAAGTTTTTAGCAAGCTGTTGAGTAATGGTGCTACCGCCTTGCACCGTGCGCCCAGCCCGCAAGTTCACCACTAAGGCTCGAGCGATCGCCATGGGTGATACCCCATCATGCTGATAAAACTGACGATCTTCGGTCAAAATTAAAGCTTGCTTTAAGCTATCTGGAATGTCGATTAGCGGCACAAATAAACGGTCTTCTTGCTCTGTAACGTTTAAGCGTTCCAGCAATACCGGGTCGAGCCGGGTTTGGGCAATTTCTTCGCCAGTATCGCGATGCTGAATCTTAGCCAAACGCGAGGGACTAAACGTGAGCAACATTGGCAGCTCTGGCTCAATGCCATCGGCAAATTCAAATTGACGACGCACTACTTCAATTTTAGTTTGTGATACCGCGTATTCACCGCCTCGTTTAGCTCGCTTTACCTTTCGGTAATTAAGCAAAGCTAATTCATCCTGCAGCTCTTTGCGGCTCAAACGTAAACCCGGATATAACTGTAGCTCACGGCCATATACGGCAGCGGGTAATTGCCATTTATCCCCAGTAAAACGTTGTTGAATTTGCCGATCTAATACAATCCCCCATGCCACAACCACCACTAAACCTACTAGGGCGAGCTTCCAAGTAATACCCCACAAGCGTTTACCCCAGCTTGGTTTAACGGCTTTTCTCTTGCTGGCTGGCTGTTTAGTGGCTTTTCTAGCTGGAGAGCGTTTGCTTTTGCTGGCGGGCTTTTTGGCCGTGGCTTTTTTAGGGCTGGGTTTCTTGGCCGATGGATTGGGTTTTTTGGGACTCATACTGCCTTACTGCTTGATCAAACGTTAATGGTTGGCTCACTAAAACGCGCAGAAAATGCGAAAGCCAAAGTGCAACAAGGATACTCCCACTGACGGTGTTTTTTAAGCATAAATTAGTGTCAATATGGCTAAGATAATTTGTGAAGGCAGCCAGTTGCTCCAGCAAGGCTCAACTTGAAACCTAGGATAGTATTTATAGTTGCTTTAGATGGCTTTTAGGCTTGGGGGCACCGCTTCCCAAATAGCCGCATCTCGCGTTTTTTGATACCCGTACTGGTACAAGCTATTCATGTATTGCTGAGTGAATGCTTCTTCACTAATTAGAGGGAAATCACTATCAATGTAGGCCAAATGAAAGCCCAAGTGATGACGTTGCGAGAAGTGGTAGATATGCTCTACGTCGCCTATGCCTTGGTTGCGTATCATTGTAGACAGCGAGCGTAAGCTTATTTCCGTAAGACTATTTTCGATTACCCGATAATGAGGTTTAAGCGGTCCATTACGAATAACATAAACCTGCTGCGGTAAATCTTCTAGATAAGCGCTATGGTAAGCCCACTGCGGCACTAAAAATACCTGTCGGGAAACGCCGCCATCAACATGTAGCTCCTCATAAGCTTGCTCGCCATCGCTTATTTCTAAGCTTTTAGCTGGAAATGCGCCTGGCACAGAGCTACTGGCGATAATGATATCTTGAATCAAACTTACCGCTTGTTGATTGTTTTGTTGGGCAATTTTGCCTATGTCCCACATCGACATTTTTTCGTTGTCTAAATTGGTCGTGCCAATAACCAATAAGCGACCTTTGCTGCGCTCACTAGCAATTTTCTGCACAATATCTGCGTTCACATAACTGCGCACTTGTCGCTCAAAGCCTTGAGTATTTAGTACCGTTTTACCCCCTAACAAACTCCAAATACCATTCACTTCAAACAAGCTGTTCATGCTGGTTTCGGTATAGTACCGTTTAAGCACAGGGTCGTAGTCACTGCCTAAGTAGGCAAAAATTGAGACGATTGCCCCGGTGGAGACTCCAGTAACAAGGTCGAATTCAGGTCTAGTGTCGTTATCACTCCAAGCATTAAGGACTCCAGCAGAAAACGCGCCGTTTATTCCGCCACCAGATAGGGCGAGATGATTTATTTCACTAAGCTGTTGCTCTCCTCGCGACTCTCTACCAAGCAGAATTTGTTGATATTCCGCTTCCAGATCATGGCCAGTAATTTCTTTGCTTTCGCCATCCCAATAACGAATACCAGAAACACCTAAAGGCGACATCACTTCTGAATATAAAGAAGCATTTCTTGGCGGGGCGCTGCAGGCCAGCAGCACACATACAGTAGTTAGAAGCGTTATAGCTTTAAACAGAGCAATAGCATGTTTGCTAAGCAAGGGAGACACTCCAAAAATGAGTTGATAACGAAGAGCTTGAATTAATAGCGGGGAGTAATGGTAGCTAGGCAAGCATCCGTGCTTAGCCAATAGTTAAACTATCAATTAAAAGTGGTAATCAACCGACAGCATGATTTGTTGAGTGTCGTTGAGTTTAAAGCTCGCTTCTTCATAATCTTGCTCTAAATAACGGTAGCTTAGCTCAGCACTCCAGTTGTCATTAATATTGTAAATAACCCCTGTTTGTCCGCCCCAAACAAACTCGGTAGAGCTTTGGTTATTAATCTCACTATCCGATGCGCCCATAGAAGCACCGATGAACAAACTAAAGTTGTCATTAAGCGGGTACAAATAGTCGTAAGAAGCAATCAAGCTATTTTGGCTTAGCTCGTCCATGTAGGCGTAAGTGCCCATTACACGATGATTGTCATTGATAATCGCACCACCACGTAACTGGTAAGTTGCGCCATCATCTTCGCCGTTATACATGCCTTTTACATTGTCGGCTTGGTAACCCAAACCTGCACCCGCGAACCAATCTACATCAGCAGCCATAGCGCCAGTAGACATAGTACAAACCATTAGTGAAGCCAACAGTGTCTTTTTATTCATAACAATAGCCTTTAAGATTTAGAGTAAAACTTGCTAAATACCTCTATAAGTCGGCAGATAGTAAGCATTCAACTAACAAAAGTTGGCGGAACAACACCCTGTTAACACAGGATGAATTTGCCACCGCCCGAGAATAATATCGACACTGGAGGGGAAGATAAACGCGCAGCCGCATCACAAACTGTCATATAAAACATGACAATATCCTTTTTAATGCGGTCGCTGTTTAGCCTTGATTTGGCTTTGCGTAATTGAGTTGGCGTTTGGTTTTATGGGTAGCTTGAGCACTAACAGGATCGTCAGGCCAAGGGTGTTTGGGGTAACGCCCTTTCATTTCTTTTTTCACTTCTACATAGGCTGACTGCCAAAAGCTGGCTAAGTCTTGAGTAAGCTGCAAAGGTTTACCACCCGGCGACAACAGCTCTAAGGTGATCGCAATTTTGTTACCTAATTGCGGCGACTGCGGCTGACCAAACATTTCCTGTAATTTTATCGACACCACCGGAGCGTTACCTAACTGGTAGCGAATGGCGGCACGATTCCCAGAAGGGGCTAAATAATGACTAGGTACCAAACTTTCTATTTGCTGCTGTTGTTGCCAATCTAAACGAGACTTTAAGGCTGCAAGCCAATCAATGTTTTTTAGCTGCTGCCAAGTTCTGCAAGTGCTTAAGTGCATGCTTAGCCACTGCTCAGCATCATCTAACAGCGCTTCATCGCTAAAATCGGCCATCGCCAATTCACTAAACCACTGTTGGGCGCAGCGGGTGCGCTCTAACCAAGCACGGGTTTTATCGTTAAGCGGCAACCAACTAAAACCTTTACGTTCAATTTGTTCCAGCCAAGCCTTGGCAACTAATTCGGGCTCTAGTTGCTCGGCGGCTTGAGCGCTTAATACTAACGCGCCTAGCCGCTGTTGTTTCTCCGCAACAATTCGCTTGGCGGTTTCAGACCACTGGCAATGCAATTGAGTGCTAAAACGCTCCGTTTGCAAGGTTTTAAGCTCGCTCAAGTCTAGCTCACAGGCTAAGGCAACCTTGCCTTGGTTTCGCCCTTCTGGCCAATACAAATCGCAAACCACCATGGCATCTAGTTTAGCTAAGTGATGCTGCTGTTCATGTAACTCCAAACCAAAGCCACCACTGCAGGTATAACTGCGCCCCTGCCGCTTAAGGGCAATGCGATCGGGGAAGGCTTGCGCTAACAATAAACCATCCCACTTAGCATCAATGTCGCTGGCAGGTTTAACCTTAAAGCGCTGTGCCAATTGCTTAAGCTGTTGCTGATATTGCTGTTTAGCAGCGCCCGCTAGCTCTGCTTGTGCTTGGCTAATTTGATCGCTTTTGTGCGAGCTATTGTTATCCAGCAATGCAGCCAACTGGCAAGCTCGCCACAACAAACCGTTTACATTGGTTTGCTGTTGCCAAGTTTGTGCTTGGTCTAACATCGCCAACATACGTGGGCCAACCCCACTATTGCTTAGGTGTTCTGCACGTTCACTTAAGCGGTCATTTTTAAGCAGTTGTAGTTCGCTGAGCAACTGCTTGGCTTGGCCAAGATGAGCTTTAGGTGGCATGTCTAACCACTGCAGCTCGCCAGCATCGGCTCCCCACTGCATTAATTCTATTACCAAGCGACTTAACTCGCTGCGGGTAATTTCTGGACTCGCGGCAAAGGGGCGATGATTTAACTGCTCTTCGCTGTAAGCGCGATAACAATGACCAGCCTGTAAACGCCCGGCTCGACCAGCACGTTGTATTGCCGATGCTTTGCAAATCATCTTCGTTTGCAAACGTGTGGTGCCGCTGCTGGCATGGTAACTGGCTTGCCGCTCTAGGCCGCTATCAATCACGCAGCTAATACCATCAATGGTTAAACTGGTCTCGGCGATATTAGTCGCAAGTACCACTTTACGCTTGCCAGGCAGAGCCGGGCGAATCGCAGCTTGCTGCTCGGCTAAGCCCAGCTTGCCATACAAGCTGTGTAACTCTTGCTCGGCGGATAAGTTTGGCCTTAGTTGTTGTTCTACTTGACGAATCTCTGCATTACCCGGCAAAAATACCAATACGCTGCCGGTTTGCTCGGTCAAGGCCTTTGTCACCAACTGGGCAAGTTGTTCACTCCATTGCCAATCTCGCTTAATAGAATGATAGCTATAGGTAATAGGAAAGCTGCGACCTTGGCTTTCTAGTAATTGCGCATCGGGCAATAGCTTGCTTAAAGCATCACTTTCTAGCGTGGCCGACATAATCATTAGCTTTAATTCTGGATTAAAAGCTTGCTGCACTTCTAGGCTAAGCGCTAACCCTAAGTCGGCATGAATGCTGCGCTCGTGAAATTCATCAAATATCACCATGGCAACCCCGCTTAGTTCGGGATCGCTTTGAATCAAACGGGTGAGTATGCCTTCGGTTACCACCAGCAGTTGAGTTTTAGCCGATTGGCGATTATCACCACGCATTTGATAACCAACCCGCTCTCCCACCGCTTCGCCTAATTGGCTTGCCAAAAACTCGGCAATGTTTCGCGCCGCCAAACGCCTTGGTTCCAGCAAAATAATCTTGCCGTCTAAGCCCGCTTGTTGCAGCAACATTAAAGGCAAAGCGGTTGATTTTCCCGCCCCCGGAGGCGCGCACACAATAAACTGCTGCCGCGTAGCTAAACCGACCAATAAATCTGGGAATATTTGGGTTACTGGTAACTCACTCAAAGCTGTTCCTAAAACGCAGGGCCATTTAACCCGCCTAGTTTACCCAAACACTTGCGACTACCCAAGCAAGTGTTTGATGAACTGTTTTACGACCGCTCTGAAGACTAATATAAGAAATGGGGTTAAACTCAAAGCCTAAAGCTAGTGCACTAACACTTGCTCTAGCTAGAGCCTGTTAATCTTTAGAGCTGATTTTTTCAGCTGTTTGTGGCTTATTGATACAAGACAGAGGCTTTGATGTGTAGCTAGCTTGCTTGAGAAGCCGATAACGCAGTAGCAATGAGCCATAAACGCTGAACGAAGGGTTCGGCTAAAAGCGTTTTACGCCTTGTTAAGGGGTATTTGCTTAGAATAACTAGGCTGCGCACTCCTTGCCGCGCCTGAAACGATTTTATCTCGAACAAAATTTAACCGCGAATGGTCAACAGAGCCTAGCAAAGGGAAGTTAAAATGATTGTGTTTTCAAAAGTTTGTGTGCTTTGGAACATTCTCATTATTGGACTTTTAGCGCCCTTCACCAGTAATGCCCAAGAGCCAATGCATGGCAATACGATAAATTCATGGCCCCCCTATATGTTTCTTGAAGATGGCCGCATAAGTGGCATAGCAACAGATATTGTTAAGGCCACTTTCAAAAAAGCCAACATAGAGCTTGAATTGGATACCTACCCTTGGGCAAGAGCTTATCAGATAACCTTAACCCAAAAAGACACACTAATTTATATGTTGTACCGGACAGAAGACAGAGAGTCTTTATTCAAATGGGTTGGCCCAATCGTCCCTGCGCAACCTATGTATTTCTATAAACTGAGAAGTCGCTCGGAGATAAACATAAGTTCGCTGGAAGACGCGAAACAATACACCGTAGGAGTGGTTAGAAACGTAGCTAACCATAAGTTTTTACTTAAGCAAGGTTTCGAAGAGGGTAAGAACATTGCAGCAGTTACCAACCCACAGCAAAACCTAAAAAAATTGTTGGCTGGTAGAATCGACCTACTAATCGGTAGCGAGTTAACCCTAGCGATGCAAATGAAAGAGCTAGGGGCCTCGATGCAGGAGATAGAGCCATCTTTCAACCCAATTGAAACCAAAGCTGGCTACATAGGTTTTAACTTGCAAACCTCAGATGAAACAATCCAACGCTTGCAACATGCCTTAGACTCCTTACAAGAAGATGGCACAGTAAAAGAAATACAAAATAAGTACATTAATAGATACCTACAATAAACCCGAATCTAAAGAGCGCTCACCGCCTATTGACCGCAAGCCTATTAGCTCAGGCAAACTAAGCGCTTGTTGCGTGGCTAAACAAGAGCAATCAATCAGTGATAGCATTAGAGCACGATGTAATCATTCAGAAAAACTGTATGTCATTTGAATCACCGCTAAAACCCGCCACACTGGTTAAACGCTATAAACGCTTTCTCGCCGATGTAATTTTAGAAGATGGCAGCGAAACCACCATTTACTGCGCGAACACCGGCGCAATGACAGGCTGTGCTGAACCAGGTAATACCGTATGGTACAGCCAATCAAGCAACCCTAAACGTAAGTACTCACTTAGCTGGGAGCTAAGCCAAACCAAACAGGGCGATACCATCTGCGTGAATACTGCTAAGGCCAATCAATGGGTTGAGCAGGCCCTTCAGCAATCACTAATTGGCGAATTATCTGGCTACGCTCAGCTACGCCGCGAAGTAAAATATGGCAGCGAAAATAGCCGTATCGACTTTTTGTTGGAAGACCCTAAACGTGAAAAGTGCTACATCGAAGTAAAATCTTGCACCTTGCTACAAGAAGGTAAGGGCTACTTTCCCGATGCCGTAAGTACCCGCGGGCAAAAACACTTACGCGAACTTATCGAGATGAAACAGCAAGGCCACCGCGCAGTATTGTTGTTTGCGGTGTTGCATAGCGGAATCAACAATGTTCAAGCCGCTGCCCACATTGATCCCGCTTATGCAGAGTTACTCGCCTTAGCCAAACAACAGGGTGTGGAAGTGCTTGCGTACAAGGCTAAACTAAGCCCTGAACATTGCAGCTTAGATCACGCCGTTCCTGTTTACTAATCGCGCCACTCTGCCTCTACTTGTACAGCTTTATTTACATGAAATCGGGCTAGATTTGAATCACCGTAAACTGGAACATTTTGCAAAAGGCAACTAGATGATAGGGATGTCAGTGACATTTTTATGACAACATCAGTAAAACATTTACTACTTTAGAGGGTGGTCAAAAAAGCGGCAAACAGTCTACATTCTTTTACCGAGCTTAGGCAGAATTGGCAAATTCATGGCAATTCATTTGCGGTACGTTAGCCTTTCTGCTATAGATACCCGCCTAATTTACATCCTCGACTGTTTAACGAAAAAAGTCGTACGGAATTTGGGAGAGAAGTATGCCAGACGGCAAAAAGAAAACACTAGGTGTGCTCTCTATCGCAGGGGTTGAACCATATCAAGCTCAGCCTGGCGAAGAGTACATGAACGATGCTCAGTTAGACCACTTCCGCACCATTCTTGAAGCGTGGCGTAACCAACTTCGCGAAGAAGTTGATCGCACAGTAACGCACATGAAAGACGAAGCGGCTAACTTCCCTGATCCAGTTGACCGCGCAGCGCAAGAGGAAGAATTCAGCCTTGAACTTCGTACTCGCGACCGCGAACGCAAGCTGATCAAAAAAATCGAGAAGACCTTGCTTAAAATTGAAGATGACTTCGGTTTTTGCGATGCCTGTGGTGTGGAAATCGGCATTCGCCGCTTAGAAGCCAGACCAACAGCGGATCTGTGTATCGACTGCAAAACCTTAGCTGAGATTAAAGAGAAGCAACTCGTCGGCTAGTTTTTGTTAAAGCCAAGGCAGATGAGCTAACCCTCTATCTGCCTAGCTTTATATTGTAAGAATTTTACTATGAGCGCTAAGCCCTACGTAGGCCGTTTTGCCCCCTCCCCTTCAGGCCCATTGCACTTAGGCTCGTTAGTTGCCGCTGTAGGCAGCTACCTGCAAGCTCGTCATCACCACGGCCAATGGCTAGTTCGTATTGAAGACATCGATCCCCCAAGAGAACAAGCAGGTGCGAGTAAACTTATACTGCAACAGCTGGAACAATTTGGCCTGCATTGGGATGGTGAGGTTTTATATCAAAGCCAACGCCTTGAGGCTTACCAAGCACAAATCGATAGCTGGTTACAGCAACACAGTGCCTATTTTTGCCAATGCACCCGTAAGCAAGTTAAAGCCTCTGGCGGCTACTACTTAGCAACCTGTCGCAATCTGCAGCTCAGTGGCTTGGACCACGCAGTGCGATTACAAAGCAAGAGAGCAATTGAGCAATTTGAAGATCTAGCTTACGGCACGGTGCACATTCCAGCCGCTTTAGCCGAAGAAGACTTCATCATAAAACGCCGCGATGGCTTATATGCCTACAATCTAGCGGTGAGTTTAGACGACGCCGAACAGGGTATTACCGAAGTAGTGAGAGGTGCTGATTTAATTCTAACCACTGGCCGGCAACTGGCGATATTCGAGCTCTTAGCCAAACCCGCTCCAAAATATTTGCACCTACCCTTAGTGCTTGACGAAAGTGGCAATAAACTCAGTAAGCAAAACCATGCACCTTCGATTTCGGGCAAGCAAAATCAGCAATTGCTGCTGCAAGCCTTAAGATATTTGGGGCAAACGAGCGAAGCCGACTGGCTTGAACTAAGCTGTGAGCAAATACTAAACAAGGCTCTAGCCAATTGGCGGCTTTCTTCGGTACCAAAAATCTCACTAGACAGCCAGTGAATTAGTTGTATTTCTTTGTAAAAAAGCTATATTAGCGCCTTATTTTTCACCATGTAGATAATGCGCGCTCAAGGGGGCACCCATTTTACGCAAACTCGCCAAAGTATATAAGCGGATCATTAAGCCAAATAGCGCTGAGCCAGTAGGCTTGGAGCAACAGGTGATCCCACGTGCTGAGCACAATATTTCTCGCCAAGACATTAGCGAAAATGCCCTTAAGGTCTTATATCGTTTGCATAAGTCGGGCTACAACGCTTACTTAGTGGGCGGAGGTGTGCGTGACTTACTACTTGGCAAGCAACCTAAAGACTTTGACATTGCAACCAATGCTACCCCTGAGCAGATAAAAGGTTTATTCCGCAACTGTCGTTTAGTAGGCCGTCGTTTTCGCTTAGCCCATATTTTATTTGGCCGCGAGATTATTGAGGTTGCCACCTTCCGTGGTCATCATGACAGCGAAAACGCCAACACTGAATCTAAACGCAGTGAAGAAGGCATGTTACTGCGCGACAATGTTTACGGCAGCATAGATGAAGATGCCGAGCGTCGCGACTTCACAGTAAATGCTCTTTATTACAACATTGCTGATTTTTCAGTGGTTGATTTTGCCGGTGGCATTAACGATATCGCCGAGCGCCGCTTACAACTCATTGGTGACCCAGAAACACGTTATCGTGAAGACCCAGTTCGAATGCTTCGCGCTGTGCGCTTTGCGGTTAAATTGGACTTTAGCATTGCGCCGGAAAGCCGTGATCCTATTGCTCACTATGGCCACTTGCTTAAAGACATTCCTGCCGCGCGCTTATTCGAAGAATGCTTAAAACTGTTCTTGGGCGGTGACGGTAAATCTACTTTTAAGATGCTGGCCGATACTCAGCTACTTTACCCGCTATTTCCGCTGTTAAAGCCTTTATTGCAGCAATGGGATGAAGACTCTCCAGAACTACGCTTTATGCTAATGGCACTGGCTAGCACAGACAAACGGGTACGTGGCGACCAAAAAGTAACGCCTGCTTTTGTATTTGCTGCGCTATTGTGGCCACTGTTAGAAATAAAGAAAGACGAATTGCTAATAGAGCTTTCTCTGGGCGAGCATGACGCATCAGCGATGGCAATGAACTGGTTACTCGACCAGCAGTGTAAAAGCGTTGCCATCCCTAAACGTTTCACTACCGGCGTTCGTGAAATTTGGCAGCTTCAGTCTCGCCTTGACCGTCGCTTTGGCAAACGAGCTTTCCAAACCTTTGGTCACCCACGTTTTAGAGCCGCTTTCGACTTTTTAGAGTTACGTGCTAAAGCCACCCAAGATAAACACCTTGGTGAGCTTGCTCAGTGGTGGCAACAGTGGCAACGTAGCAACGAGCAAGGCCGCAATACTATGGTGCGCGAGTTAAATAAAAACTCGGGCCGCAGCAAAAGCCGTCGTCGCACTCGTAAGCCGAAAAAGACTGACAGTTAATAATGACCACTTGCTACCTGGCCTTAGGCAGTAATTTAGTCAATCCGCTCCATCAAGCCATTGCAGCTAGGCGTGCCCTAGCTGCTTCGACTGAACTCACGCTTATCTCTAACTCTTCACTGTATCGCAGTCGCCCAATGGGGCCGCAGGATCAACCCGATTACTTAAATGCGGTAATCCAGCTGGAGACAGACTTAGGCCCTCTCGCCTTGCTTGACCTTTGTCAGAAAATTGAACAAGAGCAAGGGCGTGAGCGCAAAGATGAACGTTGGGGGCCCAGAACCATAGACTTAGATATATTGCTCTATGGCAAACAAGTCATCGATAGCCCACGACTAACCGTGCCGCACTATGGAATGAAACAGCGAGAGTTTGTATTATTACCGCTCGCTGAAATTGCCAATGATTTATGCTTACCAGACGGAAGTTTGGTGCAATACTTAGCAGAATCTATCGACAGCAACGGCTTACAAGTTTTTAAACGCCCCCTAGAGTGGGCTTAAAGCTAATATTCACTAACAAATTTGCCTCGCTGTTTGAGGCAAACGGTAACGAACTATGAGCAGATTTACAGTTTCTCACTTACAAAAGTTTAAACAAAACAACGAGAAATTCTCCTGTATCACCGCCTATGACGCCAGCTTTGCTGCGTTATTTGACGAATTAGGCATGCACCTGCTGCTAATTGGTGATTCCTTAGGCATGGTACTGCAAGGCCACAAAGATACCTTAGCGGTTAGCATTGATGATATTGCCTACCATACTCGCTGTGTTGCTCGTGGCACCGAAAAAACCATGATCGTAGCCGACATGCCCTTTATGTCTTACGCCACTCCTGAGCAAACTTACCAAAATGCCGCCAAGCTAATGCAAGCCGGCGCACAAATGGTAAAAGTTGAAGGCGGTGAATGGTTGAGCCCTACCATTAAGGGTTTGGTTGAACGCGGCGTTCCAGTATGTGGTCACCTTGGTTTAACGCCTCAATCAGTGCATTTGTTTGGCGGTTATAAAGTACAGGGGCGCAGCGAACAACAAGCGCAAGAGATGTTGCAGCACGCTAAACAGCTAGAAGCAGCCGGCGTTCAGTTGTTGGTATTAGAATGCATTCCTACTGACCTGGCTAAACTAATTACAGAAGCCTTAACTATTCCAGTAATTGGCATTGGCGCAGGCAATGTTACCGACGGGCAAATCCTCGTGATGCATGATGCCTTTGGCATTAGCAAGGGCCATATTCCTAAGTTTTCTAAAAACTTTTTGGCTGAGACTGGCGATATTCGTGGTGCCATTAGCCTTTATTTGGAGCAAGTGTCTTCGGGTGAATTTCCTGGTGACGCACAGAGCTTTAGTTAATGATTAAGCTTGTTGAGCAGCCGAGTGAATTACGCTCGGCATTAGATGACGTGCGTCTACAAGGTCGAAAGATTGGTTTTGTTCCCACCATGGGGAATCTGCATGCCGGTCATATTGCCCTAGTGAAAGAAGCACAAAGTCACTGTGATGTTGTGGTGGTTTCAATATTTGTTAACCCCTTGCAGTTTAACAACAGCGATGACTTAGCCAATTACCCGCGCACTCTAGAACAAGATGTCGCCGCACTAAACCAAGCTGGCGCTGATTTTGTGTTTACTCCTAGCGCTGAAGCACTCTACCCAAATGGTTTAGAAACGGAGACTAAAGTAACAGTGCCTGTCCTTTCAGACATACTGGAAGGCGAATTACGCCCCGGTCATTTTGATGGCGTTTCAACAGTAGTTTGTAAGCTGTTTAACCTGGTGCAGCCACATTTGGCGGTATTTGGCGAAAAGGACTATCAGCAGCTGGCTTTAATCCGCAAGATGACCACCGATCTGTTACTCCCCATTGAAATTATTGGCCTACCCACGGTAAGAGAAGCCAGCGGCTTAGCCATGAGCTCACGTAACAATCGCTTAAGTGCCGAGCAGTTACAAACAGCCCCATTATTGGCTAAAGAAATGCGACAAATAGCGGCAAAGTTAAGCCGCAATAATCAGGCTGAATTAAGCCAATCAGCCAAACAAGCGCTAGAAAAAATGGGTTTTAAATGCGACGGTATTGATATCGTAGATGCCGAAAACCTAAGCCCCCTAACCCCTCAATCTCGCTCTGCTGTTATTCTTATGGCCGCCTTCCTCGGAGAAGTAAGGCTTATAGATAACTGCGTGATTGAACTACACTAATTTCGTCGATTAAAAGAGAGAACGTCAATGCAAACCACTATGCTAAAAGGCAAACTTCACCAAGCACGCGTAACCCATGCAGAGCTCAACTATGAAGGCTCTTGTGCTATCGACCAAGATGTTCTAGACCAAGCCGGTATTCTTGAGTACGAGAAAATCGACATCTATAACATTGAAAATGGTGAGCGTTTTTCTACCTATGCAATCTCTGGTGAGCGCGGCTCAAAAATCATCTCGGTGAATGGAGCTGCGGCACGTCGCGCAGCAGTGGGCGACCGAGTTATTATTTGCGCTTACGTGGGTATGAGCAACGAAGAAGCCAAGTCACACAAGCCTTCTTTGGTTTACCTAAACGAGAACAACGATATAGTTAGAACCAGTAAAGATATTCCGGTTCAACTGGCCTAGCACCAAAGTTGTGCAGGCTTAAAAATGGCGCACCATCTACGTGCGCCATTTTTGTACCTTTTGTCATAAAACAGCAAATAAACCCTTACATTTAACCCTGCTGTAACATCATCAAAATATCTCTCCAACAATAAAATCAAAACTAGCGATAAGTTCGCCTTATTAAGGACTTACGAAAGCTTTGGTTTGGTTTTTGCTGTAAAAAGCCAAGCATTAAAGTTTGTAGCATAGGGAGCGGTCGTGCTAAGTATTTATCTGGTATTGCTGGTGTTATTTTCCTTAGCATTAATACCAATTCCATCAATAGTCTCAAGCCATCGTCGCACTGATAACCAGCAACAGCTTGAACATACCCAATTGCTACAATCGCTCAATCATATGACAAGAAGACATTGGCGAATGCAGGCTCAAAAGCTCTCTGACCCACTGTTTTCACCTGCTGAGCTAGATAGCACTAAAGAACAGATTGAAGAAATCATGGTGTTGCTACAAGCCCAAAACAACTACCGCTACTGCGCCAAGGTTGAACAAATCATCTTGCATTGGCAAGCGCTCGCTCACTGCCAAAATCTAAGCCAACTTCGTCACCATCATCAGCAAATACTGCAACTCATTCAGCAGGCCACTTGCGACTCTTTTAAACAAAACACTCAAAAGGGAACAGTCTTTGCTTTGACTCCTTATAAGTAAATATGCGGATACGTATAAAGGAGTTTAAATGCGTAGTGCAGCCACTATTTTTTATAGCTTTCTGTTAGGTTTTTTAGTGCTTATAGGATTGAGTATTATTGACCTACAACAGCAGCAAAGCATCGCTAACCTCGCCTTGGTGTGTTTAAGCCTGTGTTTGAGTGGGCTTACCTTAAGTGTGCTTAAACTATTAATGCAACAAATAGAGCAGCCCGACAAAGTACACAGCAAAGGCCTAGCCAGTTACTTGTTTCAAGACACCCGCCACCAGCAATTAGAGCTACTAAGAGAACAACAGCGCCGAGTGCTAGAGCAACAAGATGCCTTAGACGAAATAAGCCACTGCTCAAAAGAATTGTCTTTGCAGGCTCAATCGGTAGCGTCTGGCGCTGTGCAACAAGCGGATGCTAGCCAAGCCTCTGCCAGCGCAGTGGTAGAAATGAGTGAAAGCATTAAAGATGTTGCCGAGCAAGTAAAGCGAGTGGCAGAAGCCAGCTTTGAAGCCAAACGTTTCTCTGAATTAGGCCAAGAGGCGGCCTTAATCGCTCAGCAAGGTACCGAGAAAATGGTAGCTAAAGGTGAAGTTAGCCTAGAGAAAGTGACCCAGCTACACCAAAAATCGAATACCGTAAGCAGCATCTCAAAAACCATTGAAGAGATAGCTGAGCAAACTAACCTATTAGCACTGAACGCCTCCATCGAAGCTGCTCGCGCAGGTGAGCATGGTCGCGGCTTTGCCATTGTCGCCAACGAGGTAAGAAACCTTGCCAATCGCAGCCATCAATCAGCCAACGAAATCAGCGACAGTATGCGAGAAGTGCAAGGCAATATTAATGAGGTGCTCGAGCACATCACTCAGCTAACCAGCCAAGCTCAAGAGATTCAAGACACCGTGGATAACTCACGCCAGCAACTTAAGCTTATTTACACCAAAAACCAAGAGCTTCAGGCACAAACAGAAATGATAGCCAGCAATAGCGAACAGCAACACGCAGCCACTATCGAACTTTCTGCCCACATCAACCAAGTGGCTGACTCCGCCCGAGAGAATACCTCCAGCGCCGAGCAAAGTGCAGACATAGCCAAACACCTTAGCGTGTTAAGCCAGCAGGGAGCTTAATATGAATACTAGCGTTATTATTGCCACTAGCATTATTAGCCTATTGCTAATATCAATCAGCATTTCTTGGTTATTGGCTAAGCGTCGCACCCAGCAGCAATACGCTGGCCTAGCAGCCTTAAAGCTACTAAAAAACTTAGTCGTATCGTTGCAAAAACATCGCGGTTTAAGCTGTGCCATTCTCAATGGCGACCAACAGCAAAATGCAGCACTGCTAGCTCAACAAAAACAAATTGTTAGTGCCCACTTAAGCTTAAGTGAAGATAGCTTTGTATCAGGCCAAGCTCGTTGGGATAGTTTTAACCAGCATTGGCCAAGATTACAACAAAACTGGCAGAGCAATAATCTAGAGAACAATATTGCTCAACACAGTTTAATGATTAAAAACCTGCTGTTTTTGTCGCAAGATCTAGCCGGTTTCTACTGTTTATCCAGCTTGAGCAAACAACATAAAAACATCGACTTTTTGTGGTTTGAGTTGCTGGAAACGGCAGAATCAATTGGCCAAGTGAGAGCGCTAGGCAGTGGTTTAGCAGCCGCTAAGCAAAGTAGCAGCGTTGAGCGGATCCGTTTGGCTTTTTTACACAATAAAATTGCGCAAATTGATTCGCAATCACTTAACCACTTTGCTCACAGCTTTATTCCAAACGATCCGGCTTACCAGCCTTTGTTAGAGCAACTCTTAGATACCATAGAGGTAGAGTTGATCAACAAGCCTCAGCCGACGATTTCGGTTAATGAGTACTTTCAACAGGCGAGTAAAGTGCTGGAAGGGCTATACCAACTATTTGATGCTGGAATAGCCCATTTAGAAGACCAGCAGCACGCTAAGCATTAGCTAGACTAAGTGGCTACGCAGCTGCCAAAGTTGCTGGCCACTATTTTGATATTTACGCTCAAAGGCAGTAATTGGCGAATCAGTTTTAAAACTGTTTAGCTGGCTAGTATGGCCAGCTAATTTTAACGCCACTTGAAACTCTTCCAAGTAGGTTTGCCAGTTACTGCGTAGTTCAAGTTGCCCACCTAGCTTTAGCAAATAAGGGAACACCGCACTACCGTGCCAACGACGCTGTAAATGGCGCGATTTAGGCCAAGGGTTGGGATAAAGAATATAGTGGTGGCTAAGTTGCCAGCCCGCTTCAAAAGCCAAGCGCCAAAGGTCGTTCAAATCAACTTGTAGTAACAAGTAGTTCTGCCCAGCTTGGTCAAAGTGCGCTTGATGCTTAGTTAATCGATGGGCTGACTTGTCCATCCCAATGACTAGCGCCTCTGGGTGTAACTCAGCCAAAGCAGCCGTGCTAACACCAGTACCACAGCAAGAATCAAACACCAAAGGTCTTGCGGCGGCTTCTACCTGCTTCTCTAACTGCATAAATGCTTCTAGAGTATGCTGGCGATAAGGCTTTTGGAATTCTTCCTCAAGGTGGCGTTGTACCACCTTGTTTAAGTTTTCGTGAATGCCCTGTTGATTAGAGCTAACACTGCGTGAATTACCTTCCATTACGCTCTCAACCCGTAACCACGTTTGATTAAGATATACGCCCAAGAATACAAAATAGCGATAAAACCTAAAATCATGCTAAATGATAAATACAGGGATACATCAGTTATGCCTAAAAAGCCGAAACGGAAGGCGTTCACCATGTAAACAATCGGGTTGATTTGCGACACCCCTTGCCAAAACTCAGGCAGCAAACTAATCGAGTAGAAAACGCCCCCCAAGTAAGTAAGCGGAGTTAAGATAAAGGTAGGGATAATGCTAATGTCATCAAAAGTATTGGCATAGATCGCATTAATAAGCCCACCCAAAGCAAACAGTATTGAGGTTAACAACACCGTTAGCATAATTGCTGCAACACTGTGCAACTGCAGTGGTACAAAGAACAGCGACACCATGGTAACGATGAAACCAACACACAAACCACGAGCTACGCCGCCGCCTACAAAGCCGAAGATGATAATGTAGTTTGGCACCGGAGCCACCAGCAACTCTTCAATATTTCGCTGAAATTTACAGCTAAAAAACGAGGACGCAACATTAGAATATGAATTGGTAATCACTGACATCATAATCAAGCCAGGAACAATAAATTCCATGTAGCTGTAGCCACCCATTTGGCCAATTCGCGAACCAATCAAGTTACCAAAAATAACAAAATACAAGCTCATGGTAATGGCCGGTGGCACTAAGGTTTGCACCCAAATGCGCCCAAAACGAATGATCTCTTTGCTTAAAATGCTTTTTAAAGCGGTGCCGTACAATGCTAGCTTCATGCTTGTCTCCCTTGAGCTACTAAGGTCACAAACAATTCCTCTAAACGGTTGGCTTTATTGCG
This sequence comes from Agarivorans sp. Alg241-V36, assembly GCF_900537085.1. Lineage (NCBI taxonomy): Bacteria > Pseudomonadati > Pseudomonadota > Gammaproteobacteria > Alteromonadales > Alteromonadaceae > Agarivorans > Agarivorans sp. Alg241-V36. The sequence goes on from NZ_UNRE01000004.1 coordinate 408,504, forward strand.
CATGCTATGTACCACCACCCCCGTTTCATCAAGTAAGCGAAACACTGCATTTAGCCCTTGGCTTTTTTCAACATCTACTTCCAAAGTATGGTCATCCACTAAGCGTGACTCAAAACCCGCTAACTCCACCGCTTGCTGGCGGCTTTCAATATCAAAAATAAAGGTTTCTAAGTTTAACTTTGAAAGAAGCTGCTTCATTGAAGTATTTTCCACCAATTCACCTTTATCAATGATGCCAATGTTGCGGCACAGCATCTCGGCTTCTTCTAAATAGTGAGTGGTTAAAATAATAGTAATACCTTCGCTATTAAGCTGCTTTAAGAAGTCCCACATAGAGCGGCGCAGCTCAATGTCTACACCCGCAGTAGGCTCGTCTAAAATTAGCAATTTAGGTTCATGCATCAAGGCACGTGCAATCATTAATCGGCGCTTCATGCCACCCGATAACTCACGAGCTCGCGCATTACGCTTTTCCCATAAATCTAATTGCGCCAAATACTTTTCAGCTCGCTGCATGGCCAAAGGGCGCGGCACGCCATAGTAACCGGCTTGGTTCACCACAATTTGCAACACAGTTTCAAATTGGTTGAAGTTAAACTCTTGCGGCACTAGGCCAACATAAGACTTAGCCGCTTCTAAATCAGTATCAATATCATGACCAAAGATCTTTACTGAACCGGCAGACTTATTCACCAATGAAGTAATCACCCCAATGGATGTGGACTTACCTGCTCCATTTGGGCCTAACAATGCGAAGAAATCACCTTGCTCAACCACCAAATCGAAGCCTTTAACCGCTTGCACCCCACCGGGGTAGGTTTTCTTCAAACCTTGAATCGCTAACGCCTGCATAATCACAACTTAAATTAATGTAAAAAAATGGGCCCTTAGGGCCCAATGATTAACCGCTTAGTCTAGCGGTATCACTTTGCCTACATAGGGTAGATTGCGGTAGTACTGGTCAAAATCAAGGCCATAACCAATTACAAATTCGTCAGGAATACTAAATCCCGCCCAATCAACCGGCACTTCAACTTCTCGACGTGAAGGCTTATCCAACAAAGTACAAATAGATACGCTATGCGGTTCGCGCAGCGATAGCATTTCTCTTACTTTGCTCAGGGTATTACCAGTATCGATGATGTCTTCAACAATGATCACGTCACAGTCTTTAATATCATCATCTAAATCTTTTAGTACCCGAACATCTCGCGTACTTACCATGCTGCTGCCGTAGCTGGATACCGTCATGAAATCGAGCGTTAAGCTACGATCAATTTTACGCGCCAAATCAGACAGAAAAATGCACGAGCCGCGCAACAAGCCAACCAGTACCAATTTACGGTCAGATGAGAACTTTTGTTCAATCTCTTTACCTATTTCTGCTACTCGTTGAGCAATTTCCTGCTCGCTGATCATTTCTTCTACGCGATGTTTCATAATGTCGACCTATCAATTGGCTGAATATATCAGCAAAAACTTATTTAGCATGAGTTGAGAAAAGAAAAACAAATATACGAATTATCAATAAATTAACAAAGAAATTATTAGTTGTTTATATCAATAACTATTAATTAGCTTGTAAATACACTATGATTTAATTGAAAGGCATTCGCATGTCGTCAGTTCTTCTTAACTGAACGACACATTTTAGATGATTTTTATCCGAAATGGTAAACAAGAAATGCCTCATAAAAAATAATAATTTAAATAACAAACGCGAGAACAAACTATGCAAACTAGCACCTTAAGACGCCGTACCCGGCTGTCGCCGGAAGTACGCCGTAAGCAACTCATGCAATGCGCTGTTGAAATTTTTGCCCGTCGCGGTATTGGTCGTGCGGGTCACGCCGAAATCGCTGAACTAGCAAACGTATCAGTAGCAACTGTATTTAACTACTTTAATACCCGCGAAGACCTAGTTGATGCTGTTCTATCAGAAGTAGAACAAACCATGTTAGGTTTAGTTGAGCAAACCTACCCTACTGACGAAAATGCGATCGCTGCGATTCAGCATCACTTGTCAGCATTGGTAGAACTGGCTTACAGCAACTCAGATGTTACTCACATTTGGCTAGAGTGGAGCTCTTCAGTACGTGAAGAGGTATGGCCACGTTTTAGCGCTGTAATGGCTAAGATCAACCAACAAATTGGTGAAAGCATTCAATCTGGCTTCGATAGCAAAGAAATCAGTAGCGCGCTAAATGCCTTACAAGCTGCTCAAGCGATTAACGCAGGATTGTACCTAGCTGTACAAATGATTAATCGACCTGACAGCCCAGAGCGCCAAGAAGTTGTAGATTTCTTGAATGACTTTGTATTGTCACTACTACGCCCACCGGGTAAGTAGATAACAAGGGCCCTAAGGGCCCTTTTTTAATGCTTGATTAACTCGCTAAGCTTAGCGTGTATCCCTTCAAAACCACCGTTACTCATTACCAGCACTTGATCGCCTTTAGTTAATTCTTCAGCCACCTGCTCAACAATCTCATTAACACTCGTTGCTACTCGCGCATGCTTAAGCTGTGCAGCGGTATTGGCAATATATTGGTTGCTTGCGTCCGGCTGATACAAAAAGACCATATCAGCCACTTGTAAGCTTTCAGCCAAACGCTCTTGATGTACGCCCATTTTCATGGTGTTAGAACGCGCCTCTAGAATCGCAATAATCCGCTGCTCACCAACTTGAGCGCGTAAGCCATCGAGGGTACTACTAATCGCACTGGGGTGGTGGGCAAAGTCGTCAAATAGACGCGTACCATTTTTCTCGGCGAGTAGCTCTAGCCTTCGTTTTGGCGGTAGGAATTTCTGTAAACTGTCAATGGCAAGACTAGGTAATACCCCTACATGCCTTGCGGCGGCAATGGCCATTAATGCGTTTTCCGCATTATGCTGGCCAATTAAATCCCAGCTTAGAACGCCTTGCAGTTCACCATTTAGCTTTATGCTTAATTCACTACAATCCGCTTTATTTGCTTGCCATTGCCACGCTTCGCCCTCTCCAGTTTGCTCTAACTCAGACCAACAGCCTTGCTCAATAACCTGCTGAATAGGCGTGTTATTTTTAGGCGCAATCACTCTTCCAGAGCTGGGTACAATACGCATTAGATGGTGAAACTGTTTTTGAATCGCTGCTAAATCATCAAAAATGTCTGCATGATCAAACTCTAAATTGTTCAGGACTAAAGTTCGTGGTTGGTAGTGAACAAACTTAGAACGTTTATCGAAAAAGGCACTGTCATACTCGTCAGCTTCAACCACAAAAAACGGCGTATCACCTAAACGAGCTGAGCCGGAAAAGTTACGTGGAACACCGCCAATAAGATAGCCAGGAGACATGTCGTTGTCTTCCAAGATCCAGGCAAGCATGCTTGCTGTAGTGGTTTTTCCGTGCGTGCCCGCCACTGCCAATACCCATTTCTCGGGCAAAATATAGTGTTTAAGCCACTCAGGTCCAGAGCAGTATTTAAGGCCTTTATCGAGTACATATTCTACGCAGGGGTTGCCTCGACTCATGGCATTGCCTATCACCACTAAGTCAGGCGCGGGCTCTAATTGTGATGGGTCATAGCCTTTAATCAGCTCAATCCCTAAAGACTCTAACTGGGTGCTCATTGGTGGGTATACATTTAAATCGCTACCCGTTACACGCATGCCCGACTCACGCGCGAGCATTGCCAATCCACCCATAAAGGTGCCACAAATACCTAAAATATGAATATGCATAAATAAAACAGTTTGAAAGCAAAAACCAGCGTTTAGAATAGCACTTAACGCCACAAATTATTGAAGCTAATGTGAATTTCTACGGGAGGTTTCAGGGTCTGGAATTTGAATATACAGCTGTTGTTGTTGATAACGATACGGTCGATACCAGTTTAAACCGCATTGATAGTCGCCTACCGCGGTAAACACACAGCCTACAGGCAACTCTCTTAACCATTGAAGCTGAGCTTCACTTCGCATTTGTTCTTGCCACAAATGCTGCTCCAGTAGCTCTTTTTTGAGCTCAAAGGCATCAACTTTATTTGGGTCTGAGCTTTTTTGAACAATAATCGGCCCACCAACTGCCGAAAAAGCCAGTAGAAACATAGCAATAAAAGCGTAATTTAGTCGACGTTTCATAAGTTGATCATCTACAATCTAAAGCCTTTAAAAGTTTAGGTGATTGCTCATGATTAAGCACGTTGTTATCGCATTTTTTTCATTAATTTTAATGGCCTGTAGCCAAGCCCCAGAGTCTGTACTCAAAGTAGATGGAAGCTGTGAAGAACCGCGCCCGCAAATCTGTACCATGGAGTACGACCCAGTATGTGGTGAAGTAAACGGTGAATTGAAAGAATATGGCAATGCTTGCTCGGCCTGTGGTGATCCTGAGTTAAGCACTTACCAAAAAGGCGCCTGTCCAGAGTAACAAACTGTTAACAAAATTTAGCAAACTCGCCAATCAGTGCTATTTACTTAAGGTATAGCTAATTAGCACTGAGAGGCGATTATGAGTCGAACTGTTGCACTAGGCATGCTTTTATTAAGCACCTTACTTTATAGTAATCAGTCTCTTAGCATTACGGCCAATCAGCAGATCAATGACAATTCGTTTTATGGCGAATGGCAGTGGTCTGACACCCAAGGCCAGTATCAGCAGCTTAAACTGCAATTTTCTGAAGATTTAGTTGAGCAGTCTGAAGTGGAAACTTTTCGACTAAGCTATAGCCTAACCTACCCCTCTCAAGCCATTAGTGCCTATTTAAGCCCGCGCTTGGAGCATGCTGTGGCAATGATTAATCAGTATGTAGACGACCCAGAAACCCGCTTAGATGACATTCTGCAAGCACTGCGCAGTGACAGCGACAGTCCTTCTTCTAAAATGCTGTGGGATGCCTATGAGCAGTACACTCACGATGCTTTTCGCCACCTAGGCCTACTGCCTTGCTTGCATCCACAAGGCGCTCAATACCCCTGCGTTCGGCCTAACTATTCACAATTGTTCTATCAAAACCGTGACCGTGTGAGCCCAATAATCGACCACTTCACCCGGCAGGGAGATTTGAATAGATCACTCGCCGAGGCTCAAGCCTGGTTACTTACCATCCCCAGCAAGCAGGAGAATAATTACAGCTTTACTTCTCCGGTGGATGTATTAAAAGACAATCGAGCCGATAGCGATGAACGTGCTTTGTTACTCGCGCTAGTATTAAGTGAACTGGCTCCTAACTATCCACTGTACATGGTGTATCCCGCCGACAGCGTTGGAAGCGCCTCGCCCGCTTGGTTAACTATAGACGCCAGCAGTGGCATTGAAGGGCCAACCGTAATTATTGGCGACAGTGCACACACCCTTGTTTCTGGTTCTTCAGAACTAATAAAAGAGATGCTGCTCGCAGAAGTACAATTGATCAGCGATGCTCTCTATTAAAGATTGTTAGTTTTTTGTTATAAATGTTTTACACAGGTCTGACCTGACAAACTTAGTCAAATATAAGGGATCACCACGTGAAACATCTATTACTACTTTTAAGCCTGCTACCAGCATGGGCTATGGCGCTAAACATAAACACTGGCGGTAATCTACCAAGCATCGACATTAACAACGCTGGCGAATTGCAGCTCGCTGGTGATGACATTAGTTACAGCGCTTGGAGCACTCAGCAATTAGATGGCAAAGTAAGGCTGATTCAAGCAATGGCTGGCCGAACCAGCGCCAAAGAGCTTAACGCGCCAATGATCGAAGCGGTAAAACAAGCCAAGATTAGTGACGACGTATATCAAACAGTGACTATCGTAAACTTAGATGACGCTGTTTTTGGTACCTCAGGCTTTGTTAAAAATAAACTCAAGAAGAACAAAAAAACTTTTCCACAAGCCAGCTTTGTTTTGGATAAAGAAGGTGAGCTATTTGAACTTTGGAAAATAAAAGCCAAGTCTTCAGCAATCATTTTGCTAGATGCTGGTGGAACTGTTTTATTCGCTAAGGACGGAGAGTTGAATCAACAAGAAATTGAGCAGGTAATTGGCTTAATCAAGGCAAACATCTAATTAAGTTAGCGATAAAGTAGAATAGGCGTAAAGCTATTTACGCCTATTCAAACATGCTCATTAGCACCAACAAGCTAAGCACATAAGCGCTCATTAACACCGTTAGTACTTTATGTCGTTTAGTCCATACGGTAAGGTTTTTTAACACAACTACCTCCCTTTTCGCTAGTTAACCTAAATTTAACACTTTTAACAATGAATGCAAACTTGCTTTATCAATGAATCCTCAGTAAAAATGAGGCAGCGAGGAGTATTTCATGTCTGACAAGTCAATCACCGAAAACAAAAACAGCCACGTTGAGAACAGCAAGCTGCAGCTGGCCAAAATAGCCAAGCAGCGTGGTTTAGATGCTTTGTTACATAAAGAGAAAGCAGCCTCTACGTGGTCGCAGCGGGGCCAAGCTAGAGTGACTGTTGAGCTAGCTACTCAGCAAAAAAATCTAGAAAGTATCTTTTACTTTGCAGCACAAAAAACTAGCGAACAAGATGTAGGCAGTGAACCCGACGCCGATTGGATGACGGAATTTTTGCAGTTAGCGAGCAACACCCAAGTTAAATCAATGCAAATGTTGTGGGCAGACATTCTTAGCCAAGAGCTTGCGACTCCAGGCAGCTTTTCAGTGAAAGCCTTACGCACTCTTAAACTGATGACTCAGCGCGAAGCATTATGGTTTCAAACGGCTTGCGAGTTAAGCTCTGTGCTTGGTGGTGAAAGCAACAACAAAATACTCACCGGTGTGGCAAGACCAGCCAGTAATTTAGGCCTAGTTAGAGCGAAGATCGACAAAATTGCACTTGGCCAGCACCGTATGCCTTACCATCACATTCTGCAACTCACGGATTTAGGTTTACTGTTTGATAGAGAGCTTGAAATTCGCCCCTCAGCACTTCATGAAACATCACTAAGCCATGGGCAAGCCCATTATGCCTTAAAACCTCGCTACAAGGGCTCACGGCTGCTTTACCACCGTTTCACGCCCATTGGCGATGAGCTAGCTAAACTTATAACAACTCAGCCTCTTGTGTCTTATCAAGAGCATTTAGAGCAGCTATTACATAACTACTTTGAGCTGCATTAAGCCAAGATCAAAAAAACGCGGCCAAGGCCGCGTTTTTGTTTAACTCTGACAAACCTAAATACCGCTGCCAGCCACTTCTTCGTGTAAACCACATTCACGTTTCAAACCAAAGAAGCGAGTATCTTCTTCACTCATCCCTGCTTGCAGGGGCTGTGATGTTTGCACGTCTCCTACCGATACGTAACCTTGCTCCCACAAAGGGTGATAAGGCAAGTTATGCTCTTTTAAGTAGTAGTGCACATCTTTATTAGTCCAATCGATAATGGGTAATATTTTAAAGGCACCATTTTGTATTTGCAGTACCGGTAAATCTGAACGAGAAGACGACTGGCTACGACGCAAACCCGAGAACCAGCTCTTCACTTCTAGCTCTTTAAAAGCACGCTGCATAGGCTCTACTTTGTTCAAGGTGTTGTATTGCTTTAAGCCTTCTACGCCTTGCTCCCAAAGTTTACCAAAACGCGCTTCTTGCCAAGCATTAGACTGTGTCGATTTGTATACCTGCAAATTCAGGTTTAAGCGCTCAGTTAGCTCGTCAATAAAGCGATATGTTTCAGGAAATAAGTAGCCTGTATCGGTAAGTATTACCGGAATATCTGGCTTAATTTGCGTTAAAAGATGCAAGCTAACCGCAGCTTGAATACCAAAGCTAGAGGTTAGCACCACTTGCTGGGGCAAGTTCTCTATGGCCCAAGCAGCACGTTGTTGTGCGCTCATGCCTTCGAGCTCTTTGTTTACTTCAGATAACTCAGCAAAACGCGCTTCTACAGGTAGCGCAGACAGTTGCTCTAAATCTAAGTTAGTCATGAAAATCCCTAACGCTTACTTTTACTTCAGCGACAATTCCAGCACGAATTACAAAGTCACCAAAAGCTTCATCTTGCTCACGTTCTTTAGCCCAACGAGCAATTAAACCGTCTAGTTCAGACAAGATTTCTTGCTCACCAATGCCCTCTAAATAGAGTTTAGGAATACGTGTTCCGCTTTGGTTACCACCGAGATACAAATTGTACTTACCCGGGCCTTTGCCCACTAAACCTGCTTCTGCAAGCATTGCTCGTCCACAACCATTGGGACAACCGGTTACGCGCAAAATAATGTGCTCTTCGCTCATGGCATGTTTAGCCAATAGCTGCTCAACATCGTCCACTAAGCCAGGCAAGTAACGCTCTGCTTCTGCCATTGCTAGTGGGCAAGTTGGAAATGCTACACAGGCCATCGAGTTTACACGTTGCGCACTGTGGCTATCATTAATTAAGCCATGTTCACGTGCAAGCTTTTCAATTTTTGCTTTATCTTTCGCAGGTACACCAGCAATCACTAGGTTTTGGTTGGCGGTCATGCGGAAATCCCCTTTATGGATCTCAGCAATTTTAGCCACACCGGTCTTCAGTGCTTTTTCTGGGTAATCTAATAAACGGCCGTTTTCGATAAATACCGTTAAATGGTGCTTGCCATCAATACCTTCTACCCAACCAATACGGTCACCACGAGAAGTAAACTCGTAAGGACGGCTTTGTTCAAAGCTAATGCCTGCGCGTTTTTCAACTTCTTGCTTGAAGGTATCGCTACCTACGCGGTCAAGGGTGTACTTGGTTTTCGCGTTTTTGCGATTAACTCGGTTACCCCAATCTCGCTGGGTAGTAACAACCGCTGCTGCTACATCTAAGGTTTTTTCTAATGGAACAAAACCAAAATCGTCAGCTCTACGTGGATAGGTAGATTTGTCACCATGGGTCATCGCAAGGCCACCGCCCACCAGCACGTTAAAACCAACTAGTTTTCCATTGTCAGCAATAGCAACAAAGTTAAGGTCATTGGCGTGTACGTCGATGTCATTATGCGGCGGAATTACTACCGTGGTTTTAAACTTACGTGGTAAGTAGTTTGAACCTAAAATCGGCTCTTCTTCACCACCTTCGACCTTTTCACCATCTAACCAAATCTCAGCGTAGGCGCGAGTTTTAGGTAATAAATGTTCACTGATTTTAGTAGCCCACTCATAGGCTTCTTGGTGCAGCTCAGACTCAACTGGGTTACTAGTACATAATACGTTTCGGTTAACGTCGCCAGCAGTAGCGATAGAATCGATGCCAATGCTGTTAAGCGTTTGGTGCATCAATTTAATGTTGGGCTTTAATACGCCGTGAAACTGGAAAGTTTGACGCGTCGTTAAGCGAATACTGCCGTACATGGTGTGGTCGCTAGCGAACTTATCAATAGCTAACCACTGTTTAGGCTGGATGATTCCGCCTGGCATACGTGCACGCAACATAACATTGTGCAAAGGCTCGAGCTTTTGCTTGGTACGCTCGGCGCGTATATCACGGTCGTCCTGCTGGTACATACCGTGGAAACGAATAAGCTGAAAGTTATCAGCAGTAAACCCACCAGTGATACGGTCACCTAGGTCTGCTTCAATAGTGCCACGCAGGAAGTTGCTCTCTCGCTTTAGGCGCTCATTATCTGACAACTTGCCTTCAACAATTAGATCCGAACTCATTAGTAAACATCCTTCTGGTAACGCTTAGCACTACGTAACTGTTTTAAATACTCTTCTGCTTGCTCAGGGCTTTGTTTACCCTGCTCAGCAATAATATCGATAAGGGCTTGGTGAACATCTTTAGCCATGCGGTTTGCATCACCACAAATGTATAAATGAGCGCCTTCTTCTAACCATTGGAAAACTTCTTCGGCGTTCTCTCTTAGGCGATCTTGCACATAAATCTTGTCAGCTTGATCGCGCGAAAAGGCTACGTCTAATTTGCTTAGCAAACCAGATTTCAAATAGCCCTGCCATTCGGTTTGATATAAGAAATCTTGGGTAAAGGTTTGGTCACCAAAGAACAACCAGTTTTTACCTTCTGCATCGCTAGCATCACGCTGTTGCATAAACGCACGGAACGGAGCGATGCCAGTGCCAGGGCCGACCATAATAACTGGAGTATCAGGGTTGCTTGGTAAACGGAAGTTATCATTGTGCTCTACAAAAACTTTAACCTGAGCACCTTCTTCAGCGCGCGCACCTAAAAAGCCAGAAGCGCCACCTAAGCGTTGCTCATCACCTTGTTGGTAGCTAACTACGCCAACCGTTAGGTGAACTTCTTCTTCAACTTCCGCTTGCGCAGAAGCAATTGAATAAAGTCGCGGAGTAATCTTACGCAAAGCATCAACAAAATCTTGCGCCGCTACCTTGGCTTTTTTCTCAAGCAGTACATCAATCACCTGATGATTAGCCGCATACTCACGAAGCTTATCTTTATCCGCTACTACGGTTTGCAGTTTCTTACTGGCAGACCAAGCAGCCCAAGCTTCAACAAAGGCACCGCTAGTTTGAGTAATCTCTAGTTTCTCAGCTAGTGCATCAGCTAAGCTATATTCTTGCTCATCAATGCTAACTAAGTCGTCGGCTTTCAAGCCTAGGCGAGCAATGATTTTAGCCACTAACTCACGGTCGTTTTCAAACCAAACACCCAAAGCGTCACCCGCTTGGTATTGCAGGCCAGAATCAGCCAAATCAATTTCTACGTGGCGAACATCTTTAGCAGAATCGCGACCAGTAATTTTTTGGCTTAAGCTTAGCTCAGCAGCATAAGGGTTCTTTTTATTGTATTGGCTGGCCGCCGGGGCACTTACCGGCAAGCTAACTACAGAACCGCTTGTCTCTGCGCTTAAGGTTTGCTTAAGCTCAGTCAATGCTTGTTCAGTCCAGTTGGCAGCGTCTTTATCGTAGTCAACATCACAATCAACGCGCTCACAAACACGCTCGGCACCTAGAGCAGCTAAACGCTCATCAAAATCTTTACCGGTTTGGCAGAAAAACTCGTAGCTTGAATCGCCTAAGGCCAATACGCTGTATTTAAGGTTATCCAGCTTTGGTGCTTTCTTAGAGGCCAAAAATTCGTGGAACTCTATAGCGTCATCGGGTGGCTCGCCTTCTCCGTTAGTACTGGCAACAATCAGCAAATGAGTTTCGTTCTTCAAACTTTTTGCTTTGTAATCAGCCACATTAACAACTTCAGCGTTAATATCTTGCGCTTGAGCAGCAGCATGTAGCTCTTCGGCAACCCCTTTAGCGTTACCAGTTTGAGAAGCATAAAGAATAGTTAGTTTGCCCGCAGGCTGTGCTTGCGCAAGCGGCGCTAACTGCCCCGCGTTTTGTCCTACGCCCGCTAGGTAACCACTTACCCAAGCCAGTTGAGTTACCGACAGCTCAGCCGTTGCCTGTTGCAGCAGACTAACCTGTTGCTCAGACAATGGGCTAGCCAATGACGAAAGTTCCTTTAACAGCATTTTATCGCACCCTAGATTCACAATTGCAGCTAGTCTACTCAAGCACGCCCTAAGACAATAAAGAATAAAAGGGGATTTTTTATAACCGTAGGTAATATATGGTCACTTAAGAATGGTCAAACCGCTCACAATTTGCACTATGTGACTGAACAACCAGCAATATCTGCAAATGTTATATAAGCTTATTTTATTCTCTTGTTTAATTGGTTCGCGATGGAACAGCGTTCAAAAAACCAAATGTCATTAAAGCAGAAGCTGCTGCTGGTACTGGGTTGGTTACTACTTTTGTTACTGGCTGGCGTTACCGCGCAATACCAAGCAAAACAACAACAGCAAAGCCAATTACTTGAAGAGAGCCAACGCTTACAACGCAGTATTCAGCATGAGTTGGATAGATTTCGTAATTTCCCAAAAGTGCTGGCGATTCAGCAGCAATTAATTGAGCCTTTAAGCTTAAATGTCACCAGTCAGCGCCGTCACGCCCTAAATCGCTATCTACAGCATATTAATGAGCTGCAAGGTAGCGACGTGACTTACTTGCTAGACCCCAGCGGCCTGACCTTAGCTTCCAGCAACTGGCAAAGTGCCCGTTCCTTTGTTGGCAGCAACTACAGTTATCGGCCTTATTTTCAAACCGCTATCTTAGGTAAGTATGGGCAGTATTTTGCTTTAGGCTCTCGTTCGGGCATTCGCGGTTATTATTTTTCGGCACCCGTAAAGCTGCAACAGCGAGTTATAGGGGTATTGGTGGTAAAAGTTGCACTTAACATCATAGATAAAAGCTGGCGTGATCCTAACTTTGAATACCTACTTACCGACAAACACGGAGTGGTATTTTACGCCTCAAAAGCGCATTGGCTTTATCGCAGTATTAAAGCCTTACCGGAATCTTTACGCCAACAGCTGATCAACTCTCGCCAATATGGCCCGCATCAGCTAACAAATATGGCACAAGACCTACGCCCTAATAGTATTAACCTGCCCAATTATGGCGGGCAACGGGTTGATTATATTAGTACCAACCGCGTGCTCCCCACAGCGGGCTGGCGGCTATATGCCTTGTCCAAAGACAGTGGTTATAAAAGCGAGATCGCCGAGGCGCTGTTTTTAAGTTCACTGTTTTACCTAGGTGGGGTATTGCTTTATTTGTATTGGCGCCAGCTTCAATTAAGCCGTTTAATGCAAGCTCAAGCTAATCAACAGTTAGAGGTAAGTGTGCAGCAGCGCACCGCCGAACTTACCCAAAGCAACCAGCAATTACAGCAAGCCATTGATGACTATCGACGTACCGCCAACACCTTAAAGAAAACCGAAGATGAACTGGTGCAAGCAGCCAAACTAGCCACGCTTGGCGAGCTATCCGCTGGCATTAATCATGAACTAAACCAGCCTCTCACGGCCATGCAAAGTTATGCAGAGAACGCCCTGCGTTTTCAACAAAAGCAAAATCATCAGCAAGTCACCCACAACCTACAAGACATCATCAAACTCACCTCCATGATGAGTAAAATGATTGCCAAGTTTAAAATCTTCTCGCGTAAATCCAGTGGGCAAACCAGTGCGGTATCTAGCGCTGTTTCAATTAACGCTGCGCTATCAATCCTGGCTAATCGCATCGTATCGAATGGGATTAAAATTGAGTTTAGTGGCCAAGATGAACACTGGGTTAAAGCCGAACCGATACAGCTGGAACAAGTCCTCATTAACCTGATCAATAACGCCATAGATGCCTTAGAAGGCACGCAAAATGCCTGCTTAGGCATACGCCAATATCAGCAGGGCGAATGGCAATGTATCGCCATTTTGGACAATGGCCCAATGCTTAGCGAGGAACAACTACAACGTATTTTTGAGCCCTTCTTTACCACTAAAAAACAAGGCTTGGGTTTAGGCATGGCAATATCGAAACGTTTAATAGAATCCTTTGAAGGAGAGCTGAGTGTCAGCAATCTGATAGATATTGGCCCAGAGTTTGTTATTCGCCTGCGTACCCACACTCCACCAGCCAAGCAAGTTTAAGAGGTAGCCGTGTATACACCCGTGATAATTATTGATGATGATCCAGATATTCTGCGCTCTCTTGGTCAAACCCTAGAGCTAGAAGACTACGAATGCTTGCGCTTCGAAAATGCCGAACAAGCCTTACGTCAAATAAAACCCACTTGGCCGGGCGTTATTATCTCCGACATCAACATGCCCGGTTTAAGTGGCCTAGAAATGATGCAACGCGCCCATCAAATTGATGCGGATTTACCGATTATTTTACTGACCGGCCACGGTGATATTTCCATGGCAATTAAAGCGATTCGCGACGGCGCTTATGACTTTTTAGAAAAGCCCTTCTCCACCAGCCATTTGTTGGATGTATTGCAGCGAGCGTTAGAAAAGCGCCGGCTTACCTTAGAAAACCGCGAGCTAAAAGCCGAACTAGATGCCCAAAGCGGACCGGGCCCGCGTATATTAGGCTCAACCCCAGCCATTAGCCGTATGCGCAAAATTTTAAGCCACATTAAAGATGCCCCCGCCGATGTATTAATTCACGGTGAAACCGGCACCGGAAAAGAGTTAGTTGCGCGCTTTTTGCATGACCATAGCATTCGCGCTAAGCACCCCTTTGTGGCGATTAACTGCGGCGCGGTGCCAGAGACCATGATTGAAAGCGAGCTGTTTGGTCATGAGGCTGGCGCATTTACCGGCGCCCAAAAAAAACGCATTGGTAAGATCGCCTTTGCTAACCATGGCACCTTATTTCTAGATGAAATTGAAAGCATGCCAATGGCACTGCAAATAAAGTTACTGCGAGTGCTGGAAGAGCGCAGCGTGGAACCCTTGGGCAGTAATCAAGCCACTTCTCTTAACATTAGGGTCATCGCCGCCACCAAGAGTGATTTACAAGAACTAGGTGAGCAAGGCGAGTTTCGTAGCGATTTGTATTATCGCTTAAACGTGGTTGAGGTACATATCCCCGCCTTGAGAGAGCGCAGTGAAGATATCCCGCTCTTGCTGGAAAACTTCCTACGCGTAGCCGCTGCTCGCTATCAACTTAATAGCCCAGAGGTATCACCCGGCCGTCTTGCGGAGTTAATGAACCATGATTGGCCTGGCAATGTGCGTGAGTTGAGAAACCTAGCAGAACGTTGGGTACTGATGGGCGAAGAAGCCGCGTTTAATGAGAGTAACAACCACCAGCAATCACTCAACCTGGCCGAGCAACTTTACCGTTTTGAACGCACCCTATTGCAAGATGCCTTACAACGTCATAATGGCCAACTAAAAGCGGTACAAGAAGAACTGCAAATAGGCCGTAAAACCTTATACGAGAAAATGAAGAAGTATCAATTAGACAAGGGTGATTACAAAGATAACGATACTTTTTAATGGGTCGAAACCGACCCATTAAGCCAAAGCACACGGGGGGAGATCCCCCCATTCCTCACCAAGAAAATAAACCTCCCGCTGTAGAAAAACACAACTAAGCAAAGCTATTCAAACACTTACCAATATTATCAAAACTTGGCGTGCTGCTTGCTCTAGGGTCTAGCGTTGTAAACAACTAACCCTACACAAGGACGAATATAATGAAGCTATTAGCAAGCACGCTCGCCGCTTTAAGTTTTGCATTTGCCAGTACCCTAAGTGCTGCGCCTATCGAGCTAAAATTTTCACATGTTGTTGCAGAAAACACCCCTAAAGGCCAAATGGCCTTAAAGTTTAAAGAACTCGTCGACCAACGTTTACCAGGCAAAGTAGAAGTGAAGGTTTACCCTAACTCTCAGCTATACGGTGACGGTAAAGAGCTAGAAGCCCTGCTTTTAGGCGATGTTGAGTTGATATCGCCTTCTCTATCTAAATTCAAAAAATACACTAAAAAGCTACAGGTCTTCGACCTACCTTTCCTATTCCAAGACATGGCAGCAGTCGAGCGCTTTCAAGCCAGTCCCGCAGGCCAAGAATTGTTGTCTTCACTAGAGAGTAAAGGCTTAGTGGGTTTAGGCTACCTGCACAACGGCATGAAGCAGCTATCGGCTAACGAGCCGCTTTACACGCCGGCTGATGCTAAAGGTAAGAAATTCCGCATTATGTCTTCCGACGTACTAGCCGCGCAATTTGAAGCTGTTGATGCAGTGCCGCTTAAAAAGCCCTTTTCAGAAGTGTTCACCCTGCTGCAAACTCGTGCCATTGATGGACAAGAGAATACCTGGTCGAACATTTACTCGAAAAAGTTCTTTGAGGTTCAAGCCAGCATTACCGAGTCTAACCACGGCGTGCTCGACTACTTAATTGTAACCTCTGCAGAATTTTGGCTTGAGCTACCCGACGACATTCGTAGCGAACTAAAAACCGCCTTAGATGAAGCCGTTGCTCACGGCAACCAGATTGCCGCAGAAAAAGCCGATAAAGATAAAGCCAATATCATGGCTTCAAATCGCTCAGAAATCATCTCCCTCACCGACGAGCAACGTCAACAATGGGTAGAAGCGATGAAGCCCGTTTGGCAGCAGTTCGAAGATGAAATTGGCAAAAACATTATTGATGCTGCAGTAGCAGCCAACCAATAACTGAGTTGGCGCAAGTTCCCCTCGTCTTGCGCCAGCTTCTCTTGGTTTTGGTTCATCGATAAGGACATCACATGACCTTTGTTACTTGGTTTCGCCGTTTTGAAGAAAATTTCATCGCATTTTTGCTGGTCGCCATGACGCTACTGGTTTTTGTAGAAGTGATCATGCGCTTTGTATTCAACTCTGGCATCCATTGGGTGCAAGAAGTCACCTTGTACTGCTCGGCTTGGTTAGTGCTGCTGGGTGCCAGCTGGGGCGTGCGAGAAGGCGCCCACATTGGCGTAGACGCCTTTGTTAAAGTACTTCCTCCCACTCAACGTAAGTGGATTACCTTAGCGGCCTTGGCACTGTGCTTGTTTTACTGCGGCCTATTTATGTATGGATCTTGGGTATACCTGAGCAAGCTGGCCCGCATCGGCATTGAAATGGAAGACCTTCCCATCGAAAAATGGAAAACCATGAGCGTACTGTTCATTGGTTTTGTATTGCTGGTAATTCGGTTTTTGGAAGTGGGCTGGAAAGTATTCACCAACCAGCAAGATGGTTTTCATCTGGCAGACGAAGCCAAGGAAAGCATGCAACTCGCCGACGAACTAAAAAAACAATAAGCGCTTGCGGCAAAGGAACTGACCATGACAACTTTTACTCTGTTTATCCTACTGTTTGTTTGCATGATTATTGGTATGCCCATCGCCATTGCGCTTGGGTTTGCCAGCATGACAACCATCCTTTTATTTTCAAACGACTCCTTGGCATCGGTAGCATTAAAGCTATTTGAAGCCACCTCTGAACACTACACTTTGTTAGCAATTCCCTTCTTCATTCTGTCATCCGCCTTTCTTTCTACTGGCGGAGTGGCTCGCAGGTTGATTAACTTCGCCATGGACAGCGTGGGACATATTCGCGGTGGTTTAGCCATGGCCTCGGTATTGGCCTGCATGCTGTTTGCTGCCGTATCTGGCTCAAGCCCAGCAACTGTGGCAGCCATTGGCTCGATTGTGATTGCCGGCATGGTGCGCTCAGGCTACCCAGAATCACTTGCTGCGGGGGTGATTGCCAATGCAGGAACCTTGGGCATTCTCATCCCGCCTTCGATTGTAATGCTGGTGTACGCTGCTGCCACCGAAGTTTCAGCCTCTCGGATGTTTATGGCCGGCTTTATCCCTGGCATCATGATGGGCACCATCTTGATGATTGCCATCTACATTGTTGCGCGGATTAAAAACTTGCCCGCTCAAGCCTACCCAGGTTGTAGGAAGTGGGCAATTTCAGCACTAAAGGCCACTGGTGGATTAATGCTGATTGTGATTGTTCTTGGTTCAATTTATGGAGGTGTAGCCAGCCCTACCGAAGCGGCATCGGTTGCTGCAATTTATGCATTTTTAGTCTCAGTGTATGGATATCGAGATATTGGGCCAATTAAAAACCAAGCGTGGAAAAATGACGGCGAAAACCTTGGCGCTGCTATAGGCCGAAACTTATTGTTATTCCCCATTAGCATTATCAAATCGGTAAGCGATCCTGAAGTACGTCAAGTATTAAAAGATGCTGCCAAAGTGAGCATTATGCTGCTGTTTATTATCGCCAATGCAATGTTATTTGCTCACGTGCTCACCACCGAGCGGATCCCACACATGATTGCGGAGTCGATAGTTGCTTATGGCCTGCAACCTTGGGCATTTTTGGTGGTGGTAAATATCTTATTGCTGATTGCCGGTAACTTTATGGAGCCCTCAGCCATCTTGCTGATCATGGCACCGATTTTGTTCCCTATTGCTACGCAACTGGGTATCGACCCGATTCACCTTGGAATTATTATGGTGGTGAATATGGAGATTGGCATGCTCACCCCACCGGTTGGGTTAAATCTATTTGTGACCGCCGGAATAACTGGAAAAAGTATGGGATGGGTTATTAAAGCGTGCTTGCCTTGGCTAAGCCTATTGTTGTTCTTCCTGATCCTGATTACTTATATTCCGCAAATATCGCTGTTTTTGCCGGAGTACATCGACCACCTTAACGGCTATTAATCTTCCCCCCACAAAAAAAAAGGCCTGCTAACTTTAGCAGGCCTTTTATCGTTTATGCTTTTTCCATTCTACGCTGGCGGCGTCGCAACGCATCGTTAAATCGCCTTTTAGCGACTTCGGTGCTTGGCTGTAACGGCGGAACTTCAGCAGAATTGCCTTGTTCATCAACTGCAACCATCGTGAAGAAACAAGAGTGAGTATGGCGAACCGTTTGCTCTTTAAGATTCTTGGCAACCACTTTAATCCCAATTTCCATAGAGGTGCGACCGGTGTAATTTACCGAGGCAAGAAAAGTAACAAATTCACCAATCTCCACCGGGTTCTTAAATAATACTTGATCTACCGATAACGTTACCGCGTAATTCCCACAATATTGAATAGCCGTGGTGTAAGCCACTTCATCCAACTTTTTCAACATGGCTCCACCATGCATCTTACCGGAGAAATTGGCCATCTCTGGGGTGACCAATATATTCATTTCTGTTTGTGACTTGTCCATGAGGGGCCTAATTGAGTAGTTACAACAAGCGGCTCGCGCCGCTTTACAAACAAACTAACCTTAGTCAGTTTTTAAACCATATTTATCCAGCAAAGAATACAAGGTTGGGCGAGTAACACCAAGCAAACCAGCAGTATTAGAAATATTACCGTTGCTTAACGCTAAGGCTTTATTAATCGCTTGCTTCTCTGCGGCTTCACGCACATGGCGAAGGTTTAGCGCCAGTTTAACTTGTTCTTCATCGCCAATCGGCAAAGCCAAATCATCTGCAGTAATCTGCTTATTGTCAGCCATGATAACTGCCGACTTCACCTTATTTTGCAGCTCGCGAATATTGCCGGGCCAGCGGTGATTAGTTAAAGCGGTAATCGCGTCATCGCTAAAGTTATTAATATTGCGCTGCATTTGCTTATTATAGTTTTGCAAGAAAGCGCGGGCTAACAACACTACATCTTCACCACGGTCGCGAAGCGGCGGGATATTAATGGTGATCTCACTGATTCGGTAAAACAAATCTTCACGGAACTCTTTTTGCTCAACCATGTTTTGCAAGTGTTGGTGGGTCGCACAAACAATTTTCACATCCACCGCAATTTCTTTGCGTCCGCCTACTCGCTCAACCACTTTTTCTTGCAAGAAGCGAAGAATTTTTGCTTGAAGCGAATATGGCATATCGCCAATTTCATCTAAAAATAAAGTACCGCCATTAGCGCACTCAATTTTACCTTCGGTGGTTTTATGCGCCCCAGTAAATGCGCCTTTTTCAAAACCAAATAGCTCGCTTTCTAGCAAGTTTTCAGGGATAGAAGCACAGTTAATCGCAATAAAAGGTTGGTCTTTGCGCGGGCTTTGTTGATGAATAGCACGAGCTAATACTTCTTTACCGGTACCACTTTCACCTAGCAATAACGTGGTTACCTCGGTAGGTGCGATACGCTCCACCATGCGGCAGACTTTCTGTACCTGCGGGGAGTTACCTAAAAAGCCGTTGTTATCTAATGAAGCCCCCTTTAGGGTTTCATTTTCGAGCTCTATATTGGCAACCCAAAATGCTCTAGCGATGATCACCGACATGGTGTCGTCGTCAATCGGCTTTTGATAAAAATCATGCGCTCCCATAGCGATAGCACTTAGGGCGTTTTCTTTATCTTCGTTGCCAGTTATAACAATCACTTTGAGCTTTGGATTTAATTCCAGCATCTCTTTTAGCGTCGCTAAACCTTCACTGGCATTGGCCTCATCTGGCGGTAAACCCAAATCTAAAGTCACCACTTTAGGCTCATAACGACGCAGAGCAGTGATGGCTTCCTTCCTATCACCAGCAATAATGACTTCGTAGTCGCTAAAGCTCCACTTTAACTGTTTTTGAATACCTGGGTCGTCTTCAACAACCAATAACGTTTCCATGTTATTTTTTCCATCAGCTTTGCTAGCACATTAAGCCAGCTAAATTTTATGAATGGGCAAGTACAACTTAAATAAGCTACCCTCGCCAACATTACTCGTAACTTGTATATGTCCACCAAGATCTTCTACAAAGCGTTTCGCGTCATAGGCGCCTACACCCATGCCAGCATTACCTTTGGTGGTATCAAAAGGCTTGAATAAGCGTGTATCTATAAATTCTACGCTCATTCCCTCGCCGTTGTCTTGTATTTCTATTAAGCATTCATTGGCTTGCTTGCCTGCACGAATGCAAATCGTTCCGTCTTCTAAGGTAGCATCTTGAGCATTTTGCACTAGGTGCGAAACCACGTTTACGAATCGCTCTTGGTCACCCACTAGCTCAAAGGCCTCATTTAAGGTGAACTCCAACTGCGGAACCGGCTTACTGATTGAACGAGATTGAACAACCTGCTCAAGTGCGGCTTTTAGCTCAAATGGAGCAACCACTGTATCTACCCGTTGCTTCTTACTTAAGTGCGCAACAACCTTGGCTAAACGATTGGCCGCTGAGTCTACGGTTTCAAACGCATCATCAATAAATTCTGGGTTATGTTTATGTTTTACTGCATTTTTCGACATCAGCTGCAATTGCGCTAGTACATTCTTTAGGTCATGCACCAGATAAGCAGACATGCGGTTAAAGGTATCAAACTGCTGGCTTTCGGCCAATGCTAGGTTAGAACGGTGCAAGTTAAGAAATACCGCCAGCTGGCGACTAATCGCTCGCATTAAATCACGGTCTTCCCAGTTCACACTATGAATAGCTGAGGGCGAAGACAGCAAAATTACACCTTTAAAGCCTGCACTAGTGCTCATTGGGATCACGTAACAAAACTTGGTAATTTGCTGTAACTTGTTACTGGAAACTTGAAACGGCACCACGCTGGTATCTTCTTTTAGCTCCTCGATATCAACAATCCATTGATGCTCAATGGCTTGTCCAGCCAAATGCTCTAAACACAATTGAGCCTGCGAATCATCGTCTCGAATGTTGTAAGTAGCTTTAACCACATAGCGGCCGTTTTCTACAATAGCTAAACCAGCATATTGGCAATCGAAAGGCTGGTTAATCGCCTTAAGCGCGATGCTATAGGGCGAGACGCCATCTTCTTCAAGCACAGCTGCAAACTTCATCCACTCTTCGCGGTATTCATATTTATTCGCAAAGAAGTGTTTGGTAATTTGCACCTTTAAACGTTTGCGTAAGCGTTCAGATAAAAACAAGCTCACTAGAATTAACGCGCTCAAGGCAAAAAAGCCATTCTGAGCCATGCTGCCCCAGTCACCACCCGCATAACGAATGTAGTAACCGACTAAAGCCATGACCAGTAAGTAACCACCGGCTACTAACAATAAAGTACTGTGATAAATCACATCACGTGAGACATAGATTTTAGTCGACCAGCGCTTGATCCTGCGGGCACTTAACAAGACCAGCGGCGCAGCAAGTATGGCGACAAAGCCACGCAAGCTCCAAAAATCAAAGGAGATCCCAGAGGTAATTAAGGCATTGGCATATAAAGCGAAATCGAAGGCAAACATGCCGCCCAAACCAAGGCACATAGGTTTAATGGTGGGGCGAGCACTCACATCAATGCGCCGATATAACTGCTCTATTAACCACAAACCAATAACGGTTTGTGATAGCTGTGTGACTAGCCAAAACTGGTTTAACTGAAGGCCTGCCAAAGTAGTCGTTATTTGTAGACATGCGATAAACATCATGCCCAGCAACAAGCCCTTTTTACGCCAAGGGCCACGAATAAAATTGCTAAGCTCGAAGCGTGGGGCGATGGTGGCGTAAAGCAATAAGAACCACAGAGCGTTACGTAGTGTTTCGATACCAAACAAATAGCCAAGGGAAAGCGCAATCCACATCTGAGCAACCCCAGAGGATGCCCACAGCAGCGTAAAAAATACCACCAGGCTTAAGGCTTGGCGTTGAAAGCCACTTTGCTTAGTTGTGAGCAACAATAAGCTGAATAGCAAGTACACCAGCGCTGCAATGCTGTACCCTAATAAACCAACAATAATACTCAAAGGTGACCTTCCATTTACCCGCTAGGCTATGCAGCAGCAAACAATAAACAAGACTTAGCTATTTTCGCTTAACTCGACGATTTCTTTTCGCTTCTTCTCAATCATTTTATCTAGATAGCGAATGATTTTTATTTTGCGCAACACCACCTCTTCTAGGTAGCTAGACACATCAAGTAGTTTTGCTTTTAATTGGCTATCACCGATGGCGGCATTGCCAATACTGGCGCTAGCGTCGATACCGTCTTCATATTGGCGCCCTAATACTGCATCAATATCCGAAACACCTTGCTGTTCTGGCGTACCCTGTAAAGAACCAGAAAGCTCACCGCCCATCTCCTCTATTACAGCAGCTACATCGGATTGGCTAATTGCGTGTAGGTCTTCCAAAAACGCATATAAAAATAGTCGGTCGGCAAAGATATTAATCTTTCGTGGAATGCCCTTAGTAAAGCCGGCTATTTGCTGAAAAATATCCTCATCGAGTTTAGGGTTTTCATTCCAACCAACCTGTTTGAGGCGGTGTAATATGTAACCTTGGGTTTGCTCTGCATCCAAAGGTTTTAGGTGACAAGATGCAATAATCCTTTGTCTAAACTGCTCCATTTCCGGCAGTTCAATAATTGGTTTTAGTTCCTCTTGTCCAAGTAAGAAACTTTGAAAAAGAGGTTTGTCGTTAAGTTGAAAGTTAGACAGCATCCGCAGTTCTTCAACGGTTTCTGCTGGCAAATTCTGCGCTTCATCGACCACCAACAAGGCGCGTTTACCTTGCTTATTTAAGGTCAGTAAATATTGCTCAAAGCGTTTTAGAATGTCGGCTTTATTTAAGCCTTCAACATCAATGCTGAACTGGGCTGCAACTAAACGAACTAATTCATCGGGATTAAGTTTAGTTGTGGCAATTTGAGCCGCCACAATGGAATCATCCACCGAAGCTAATAAGCTCCGTGCGATAGTGGTTTTTCCGGTGCCAATTGGCCCCGTTACAACAATAAAACCTTCCCCTTGAGATAAGCCATAACGCAGGTAAGACACCGCGCGGTCATGGTGAGGGCTGGCAAAGAAAAACTTAGGGTCAGGGCTAAGCTTAAATGGTTTATCACTTAAGCCAAAAAATGATTCATACATACTTAAAACTGCTTAGTCGCGTTAATCGATACTCGGTTTTCGTCATAGGTTCTGCCCACTATATTGGAGCTACGGTGAGTAAACTGGTAGCGGTAAGTGAGGAAGAACCCTTCAATGAGGTCTTGATTTAGAGACAGATCGTAGCGACTGTACTTATCCACTTGATCGATGCCATTGAGGCGGTCAAATGTGTAGTGGTCGTAGTCAAATGCAAAGGCAATGATCAGCTTACGGCTTAACTTATGATCTACGCTAATACCGCCACCATAAGTGGTATCTTTGACAAAATCTGTTACGTCGCGCAAACCTTCGCGAGTTTGGTGGCGAAGCTCAAAATCAAGCCCAGAGCGGCGTAGGTCTAAGCCGGTATTCCACCTAAGGGTTTTATCAAGCTTTTGCTCTTCAACACTGTCACCTTCAACAAAGAAACGGCGGTCGAAACTAGTGGGCTCTTCTATGTAGCTAATGTCGGTGCTAATACGGCGCTTTTGGTGGAAGAAGGTGAACTCGTAGGCATCGCCATAAAAGCGCTTACTATATTCAAAAAACAGCTTGGTACGGCGGTTTGGTTCAAGGTTAACCGCAGCGCCTACATAATCTTCGTTTTTATCTTTATCTAAAGAAAAGTTATAGCTCAATTCAAAGTAGCTTAAGCGAGAGCGGAAGTAACGAACCGCCGGCCCCCAACTCTCTGACTCTCCGACCTTTTCCGATGAGCTAACACCTTGCAAGTAACTCTCTGCGTAGTAGCGTATAAAGGGGCTGAAGCCGGAGCGTTGCTGCAAGCCCAACTCACCTTTATATTTAATATTTTCAGTTTCTGAAGAGTTACCGCGCGCTTCGCGGCGAATATAGCTGGAGTCAATTAACCAAAATGCAGTGTTTACTTTTTGGCCATTTCTGAACAGCAGTGACGCATCGTAATCGTTGTTATTACCGCGGTCATCTTCGTAACGGTATAAGCTACTGGCAACTCGAGCGTTAAGATCCACCCATTTACGTGGGTTTGATTGGTAATTTAATCCAAGGCCTAACTCACTGCCTTGAATCAAATCTCCAGAAATAACATCAGTAATAGCATTGCTACTCACTTCTGCTGGTAGGATATCAACAGACGCCACAGCATCGACACTAAAGCCAGAATTTCCTAGCTTTTTATCACCAGTAAAATCGAGTTCGTGATAAAGCTTATTTTTTTCGGAATCGTAAGAGTGGTAGGTTTGCCTCGCCCGGTAATCAAGAGAGAGTTCGCCATCTTTACCTATAACTTCTGAAACAATACCGGCAGACAAAATACCAATCTCACCAGACTCAGGCGCTTCTTCAGTAAGACCCGCATTATCGGTGTAAACCAGCTCCGCACCAATTTCTGGGCGAAACTCTACCTCAGCAGCATTAACCGAACTTGATACTCCAACAGCAATAGCCAGCGCAACAACTATTTTAGGCGCTGCGTTCTTCCTCATATCCATAGCCATATCCGTAGCCATATCCGTAAGTCCCTGTTTTGCCGTGTACTGCTTTATTCAATACATATCCGATTGCCAGCTCATCGCTAAATTGCGATACAGCGGATCTAATCGCAGCGAGCTTGGTTCCATCTTGTTCCACTACCACCACCGCTTGTCCAATAAAGTTAGACAACACCACCGTTTCGTTTACCCCAAGCACCGGAGGACTATCAAACAATACAACGCGGTCGGAATAACGGCTGTTCAGCTCTTGTGTAAGTGAACGCATTTTATCGCTAGCCAACAACTCATTACTCAGGTGATGCGGCATGCCTGCAGGCATAATTCTTAGATTAGGAATATTGGTGTGATAGATAACATCAGCAATGTCATCGGTTTCACCCAGTAGGTACTCCATTAAGCCCATGTGCTGGCCAATGCCCAGTGTTTTGCTCACGGTAGGCTTTAATACATCTGAATCAATCAGTAGTACTGTTTTATCCTTTTCCAGCGCTAAACTCAGCGCTAAATTAATCGAAGTAAATGTTTTACCTTCACCTGGGTTAGCACTGGTAACCATAATCAAGTTACTTTTATTTTGCGGTATTAAGCCCGGCTCAAAAGCATTTTTAATCAGCTTACGTTTAATGCTTCGGTACTCATCACTGAGCATTCTAGTTTCGCGAGAGCGAATATCCGATAGCATGCCTAAGCGTTTTAACACTGCTGAATCTATTTGCAGTACCGGCTTTTCACGCTTTTCTGCAGGGGCCTCGCTGCTAACTGCAGCTTGGCTTTGTTCTACAGTTTCATGCTGTTCACTATTTTCTTGCTTAGCTTGGGCTTGTTTAGCAAGCTTGCCCATTGCTTTTTCTATGGTACTCATAGCAATCCACCTAAACCGGTAATAATTCTACTGTGTAAGTTTGGCAACAGGTTGATCACCATAAAGCCAACAAAACCACATAGTAAAACAGCGTTAGACAATACAAACACTCGCATTTTGCGCTTTTCTACTTTCAATAAGCCGGAGCTTTCGGTCGCCGATACCACCCCTAAAACAGGATAACCAGTTTGTTGGTATAACTGCTGAATACTTGAAACTACCGGGTTCACTTGACTAAAGGCCAGCGATAAACCAACACCAACCGCGAGGGCAAAAATCAACACACCAGCAATGAGTAAAGGACGTTTAGGGCCTGAAGGTTCAATAGGAACCCTTGGCGCGTCAATCACCCTAAATTTAATATCGTCGGTGGTTTTACCGGCACTTTGTGAAATAAGCGCGCTTTCTCTTCGCGATAGTAAGTCTTCGTATTTAGACTTGGTAATTTCATAGTTACGGTTAAGACCAGTAAGCTTTGCCTCTACGTCTGGTACTTGGCGCAGTTGCTCTTCTAAATTATCGACTTTCTCTTTGTGCCTTTGCTCACGAACTCTAAGCGAAGCTACATCGTTTTCAATCTGGCTAACGGTAATCTTAAGATCTTGGTAGATAACCGACTCTGAAGCGAGCGCAGCTGGCGTTTTTGCCGTAGTTAAGGCATTTTCTTTTTGCTTTTGCAAAGACGCTAATTGACGCTGCACTTCCACCACATCAGGATGGCGTTCTGTGTAGCGCAACAACAAGTCGTCTAAGCGAGTTTGCATTGCCAAAATACGATCATCAAACTCAGTGCGAACGCGCGCAGTTTGTTGTGAGGCCAATACCTCTTCACTAGCCAATTGCGCTCTCGCTGAAACCAGTTTGGTTTCGGCCTCACTAAGTTGCAGGCGAGTTTCTTCTAGCTGCTTTTTAACGTTCTCGAGATTGCTGTAGTAAGTAGACTCTTTACCAGGCAAGAAGGCTGTGTACTCTTGCTTAAAAGAAGCCAATCGTTTTTCTGCCTCAATCAGGCGCGTCTCGTATTCTTCAATCTGCTGATTAATAAACGAGTTAGCCGTGTCGGTGTCTTGGCGTTTCTCACCGAGGGTGTTCTCAACAAATACGTCTAATGCAGCTTGCACCACATCACGGACATACTGTGGCGAGTCTGCCTCAAAGCTAATGGTATAGAGATTTTCACGACGAGTTTTATCGATTTCGATGGTTTCTTTTAGGCCATCTAACAAGGCGTCATATTCAGTGCTGTTATTCACCCTTACATCAGCATCACTAGCTCGAGCAATCTTTTCCAAATTACTGCGACTTAGCAGCGTTTTAACCATCATCGCTAACTCCTGACTGGGGTCAGTTTGGATGGCTAAACCTTTGAGTAGAGGCTGCAATAATGAGCGAGTATCTGCGTAAACCCTAGCCTCGGCGGTGTATTGATTTGGCATCAATGTCACAGCTACCCAGCCAATCGGGCAAATAATCCACAGTGCGATTAAAATATAACGGCGCTTTAACCATACCCCTCGCAGGTATTGCAGAAAGTCCTCAATTAAATCTTGCATTTATACGACTACTCCGACTAAAACCATGCTTCTGGGATAATGATAATATCACCAGGAAGAACATCTACATTGGCTTCAATCTCACCGTCTTGAATCAATTTACCAACTAGTACTTTATACGAGCGCTGCTCACCGCTAACCACTCGAACCAAGCGAGCGTTATCACCATCAGCGTATTCTGTTAGACCACCTACTTGAATCATCACATCCAGCAGCGTCATATCTTCACGGTAGTTAATGGCTTGTGGCTCGAAAGCTTCACCAATTACTCGAACCTGTTCGCTAAATGGTCCAATAAAGCCTTCTACGGTAACAGTCACAATTGGGTCACGAATAAACTCTGCTAACTCAGACTCGATCAAACGAGCTAATTCAGTAGGCGTTTTACCCGATACCTCTAGGTCTTCAACTAGCGAGGTAGACACCATGCCGTCTGGACGCACGATGAAAGTGCCTGATATCTCAGGGTTACGCCATACAAAGATGTTGAGTTCATCACCTGGGCCTATCAAATATTTGTAATCTGCTGGGTTAGCAGTAAGCGACGGATGAACCGACGCGCCAGGTAAAGTAGGTAGGTTGTTCGAACAAGCGGTTAGGAAAAGCCCTATCGCCATAAACGAGAGCAATTTAATTACTACTTGGTTGAGTTTTTTCATAGCACTGTCCATTTCGCTGAGAGTCCATCAAAATAACATTGATTGAGGTAGTCCTTTTTTCCATGATAGTGTGCGAGCGCGCATGTTGTAAATCTCTTGAGCTAAATAGTTTTAATATATCGACATTTATCTTCAAGCTGTTGGAAATGTAAAGCGCAGGTAACAAACTTAGGTTTAACTAGCTGAGCACAAGTTACACCGATTTTTTGTGGCTCTGCGTCTAAATCTCGGTATACTGATTAGTCTTAAAACTATTATTAATATCTTGTTTCAAGGAAGAAGCGTGGCTGGTTCGAAATTTCATAATCTAGATCCCGGTAGTAGAGCGATAATTCTTGCCGAATTTTTGGTGCTCATCGGGGTTTTTGTCATTGGTGTTGAACTTCTCCGCCTAAGCGGCTTTGAAGGGATCCCTGCTTACGGTGAAGGAATACTGTTACTACACTGTTTGGCATTTACTTTCCCAATTCAACTGTCAATATTGTCAGTTGGTTTATATAACCAAAAGATTCGCGAAACCTTTCGTGGGGTAATACGCCGTTTGTTGGTAAGTATTGCCTTGGGTTACTTCATATCTTCTGTTATTTACGTACTTACCCCCCTAGATGTTCTTCCTGGTAATTTCCGTGAGTTGCTATACGCAGCAGTAATGATGGGCTTAACCACCATTCGTTACTTTGCGCTTAAAATGCAATATGAGCACATGGGTCGCAAACGAATTTTGGTTTTAGGCGCTGGTGAACGCGCCAGTATCATTGAAAAACGTATGCGCCGTAAATCTGATCGAGTTAGCTTTGAAATGGCCGGCTTTATTCGTATGCCTGGCGACTCTGAAGAGGGTATTAAACGCGAAACCATTCTTGAGCTTGACCAACCTTTAGAGTCATTTGTGCTTGCTAACGGCGTAGAAGAGATAGTAATCGCAGCCGATGAGCGCCGCGCTAACTTACCGGTGGATAGTTTGTTCCTATGTAAACTACGTGGCGTTGAAATCACCGACATTATCGACTTCATCGAACGTGAATCGGGTCAAATTGCAGTAAACCTTATCTATCCTTCATGGGTAATTTACAGCAATGGTTTCCATTCAACTAACTACTTACGTAGCTCTTTAGATTGGGTATGTAATACCTTCTTAGGTCTGATTGTATTGTTCCTCACTTGGCCATTGATGTTGATTACCGTCATCATGATTAAGTTAGAGGAAGGGATTAGAGCACCAGTGCTTTACTCTCAAGAGCGTATTGGTTTAAATGGTCAGCCTTTCAATATTTACAAGTTCCGCAGCATGCGTACCGACGCTGAGAAAGATGGCGCCAAATGGGCCCAAAAAGAAGACCCACGCGTAACCAAAGTGGGTAACTTTATTCGTAAATACCGCGTCGACGAACTGCCACAAATTTATAACGTATTAGTGGGTGATATGGGCTTTGTTGGCCCTCGACCAGAGCGACCTGCGTTTGTAAAAGAATTGGTATTATCGATTCCTTATTACAACCAGCGCCACAACGTTAAACCAGGCTTAACCGGTTGGGCACAGCTTAAGTACCCTTATGGCAGTACCGAAGCGGATGCGCTTGAGAAGCTAAAATTTGATCTTTACTACATCAAACACAGAAGCTTCCTACTCGATCTATTGATTCTAGTGCGCACCGCCGAGATTATATTGTTCGGAAAAGGGCGTTAATCCTTGGTAGCGACTGAACCAACTAACAAACCAGACAACAGCGGCTTATTACAAGCCGCTGTTGTTCTTGGTATTACCGCTTTAGTAGCTTTACTCTTTTGGCCTGTAGTACTAGATATATGGCGCTACAGCTTTGATGATGGCACCTACTCACATGCATTCTTAATCCCAATTGTTGCTCTGTATGTACTTTACGATTGCCGTCAACAACTGCAGTTTCGCCAAGGTGCAAGCTTGTGGTTGGTATTGTTAATTGCCAGTTTAGCCATTGAGCTGCTGCTTTACTTAAGCCAAATCAGCTTGCCGGTTAGGGCGCTATTGCCCTTTGTTTTACTGTTCAGCTTATTAAGTGTTTTTAAACATCATAAAAGCCTTTATGTCTATGCTTTAGTCCTGCTATTCGCCACACCTATTTGGGGGATTTTGTCGCCGCCTTTACAAAGCTTATCGACCACTGTGGTAGAGATGGTAATGGCTTACACCCATGTACCAAGCTACTTTGAGGGGAATGTAGTCTCGATTCCTTCAGGACAATTTGAAATTGCCAATGGTTGCAGCGGTCTGCGCTACTTTATTACCTCTTTGTTTTTGTGTTTGTTGTACATCTATTTCAATATTCGCAGTGTAAAAAATGCCTTGATATTTTTTGCTGTTTGCATGCTTGGCGCGTTAATCGTGAACTGGGTTCGCATCATCACTATCATTTTGATAGGCCATGAAACCCAGATGCAAAGTGAAATTATTTATGACCACAACAACTTAGGTTGGTATCTCTATATCCCTTATTTGTTATTGGCATTTTATGTAGGTGGCAAGCTGTCTAGCGAGTTGGTCGCTCAAGCTAAAGTAGAGCAAACAGAAGGCCCGTCGGTTAGAGGTCTGGCTTTTGTTGTTTTGGCTTTATTAATCTTTTCACCTACCTTAATCGATTGGCCGGTATGGGATGCCAATAAGCTAAACGCTGAAGAAGCTAAAGCAAGCACTAGCTACCACCCTGCTCTTCAAGTTGCGCAGTATCAATCTGTGGATCAACATAGCCTTAGCCTTAATCAAGTAGAACTCAATCATTGGGTATTTTTGTTTAGCGGCTTAGGCTTGGATAACAAAGCTTCATTTTACCTAAACGAAGTGGTGCCAGAGAACCTGCGTATTGATAACTCAGAAACTGAGCAAGCAGTTAACTATGTTTATTTCCGTTCAGCAGCTAACCGTCCTGGATTACTAGCTTATAGCTATGCTGGTGCTAAAGGCATGGTATCCAAGCGCTCAGCACTTCGAGCTCAGCGCTTTAGCGAAATACTCGTAGGGCAACGCCAGAGTGCAATTGTGGTTGCATCAGCCCTGTGTGTAGAGCAGGACTGCCGCGAAGCTAAACAGGTTCTCTCGGAACAATTGCTTAAATACCAAGACCCTCAGCTACTGTTTCAGCAGCCAGGTTAGCGAGCCATTAGTAGCAAACCACCAATTGAATTTTCTTAAAGGTTTTAACGGCCAGTTAAGGTTACTCATGGCTGTTTTTCCTTTCTTGTCCATGGTTCCTTCACAGGTATTCAGTAGCTCTTGTCCCAATAACTCGAGCAAGAACTCATCTTCTAAGCGTTGCTGCTTTAAATAGACGCCCTTATAAACCATTCCCGCTACATCGCAAGCATGCTGACGCTCTGTCCAAGAGTTTCTATCTTGAAAAATAGACTTTTTAAAAAAGATCAAATAGTCGGGTATGTACAAGGTCTTTCCTTTGCTCTCCACTGTGTATACACCGTGGTGTAGCAGCATATCTGAAAAATCGATAATGAGATCTGCTGCTCGCAGGTCTTCGCTTATCCAAAAGTAACGCCAAAGCTGCTCCGCCACTAATGCCGACATCCACGGTGAGCACACCATATCTTTGCTTTTTTTGTTGGAATGCGCTTTTAATTGGTGTTTAAGGCAACCGCCTTGACCTGGTGAACTCACCCACAGGTCCTCACGGATCCCATCAATGAGGGCATCTAAGCGCATAAACGAATGCTCATCACTATTTAACTCCCACTGAGTAAGAGCCAAACCCAGCGCTACGGATAAATGACGCTCGGTCCAAAACCCCAACTTGGTAGAATAACGCTCAGGCCACGCTAAGCCTTTTTTTACCATCTTCTCAATGGCTAACTTGGTTGAGCGATGAGGGTAGAACAAATAGTCAATCAACAAACCACTACTCAACATGTATTTTAGATCCGCTGAGCCCTTCAGCTTAAAGTCGCCATTATCGTCAAGCTGACTCATAAAAAACTGCGCTTGTTGGTGAGCCGTTTTTTGCCAGCGCGGATCGGCCGTTTTGTAAAATAATTGATAGAACGTAAATGGTCTGTCATACAACCATGGAGCGGCACTATTACTAGGTAATGTGGTTTTTTTTGCGGGATCTTTAGGTTTGCTCACTTCAGCAATAACCGCTTCATCGGCGCTATAAGACGCATATCGCCAATAGGCATTATCCAGCCAGCCCCAATCAATATTATTGGCATTGTAAGTTAATGGTGAATACAGCGCTTTATTGAGCCAGGACTCTGGGTAACGCACTTCGGCTAGATAAGCTTCATCAAACTCTAAAGCTTGGCTAGGTTTTGCTAAACTCTCGCCCCAAGTGAGTGTCACATTGCCTTGCTTTAAGCCCTCAATTTTAAACAACACGCCTCGATAAAAAGATGCCCCACGGCGCAGAGGCCAAAGCAGGTGAGCATGAGCGCTGAATTTAAGTGAAGTGCCTTGCTGCTGAAGTGAAAAACCCTGCTTATTTGAAACTGTAAAATTTGGGAAAGGAACAACCACATAGTGAAATTTGCTGGCGTTAGGAAGGGCTTTAATTTCAAGTTCCAGTTCAATACTCGCATTTGCTGCATAACTAAACATACTCGCAACAAGCAGTAAGCAAACAGCTCTTAGCCATCGCACTAAACTAAACGCGTTAATAGCAAGTCCTTGCATATTCCATATCCTCAACTAGAAAAGGTATTTTCAATAACTTATTCAGTTAAGTGCAATTGTATTGCTTGAGCAAGGCCAATTAAGCGCGATGCTTCGAATTTAGCTCCATAACTTGCACTTTAAGTGAATCAACCGACTTATTGCCATCAACCGAAATCCGCTTCAACTGATAGGCGCTATGTCCATCCAATTGGGCGTTAATGCCATTCATAAAGGAGAAAGCCAAACGATAACCACATTCCTTAGCAAGCGCTTGGGTCTGCTCTGTAAAGCTGTCTGTGCGCCCTACTGGGTAGGCCAGCATCGATACCGATGTATTTAGTTTGCTCGCAATAAAATCGCGTGACTGAGTTAACTCTTCACGCTGCTGCTCTAAAGATAGGTGAGCTAAAATAGGATGACTACGAGTATGCGAACCAATGGTCATGCCTCCGTCAACCATCTCTTTCAACTGAGGCCAATTTGCAAACACGCTATGAGAGCTAGGCATTGGAGGCGCTTTACATTCAGCTTTTAACATCTCCAACTTTTCTTCCATCGAAAAGCTATGGTCTTCTTTAAAAGCATAAAGCAGTTTGCGAATATTTTGCGTTTGATTCTTTCCGCTTAAATCCACGGCACTAGACCAGTGATTTAGCTTTAAGGAACTAGACTGGCAATGCTTAACCAGCCATGCCACCTCATCCCACCAAGCAAAAATACCGCCATTGGTATATTCGGTTACCACAAAAAACACTGCACTAAGCTTATGTTTTACAAGCAGTGGGAAAGCATGCTGATAACTATCAATGTAACCATCGTCAAAGGTGATTAGAGCATAGGGTTTGTCAATTGCTTCACCTGAATCTAACAAGGCAATTAAACTGGCCTCATCTAATACTTCAAACTCTTTCTTATAAAACAATAAGTGCTGCTCAAATTGCTCAGCAGTACAACTAAACACATTGGGATCAAACTCGCTAAAGCGGGCGTCACCAATGCGATGATAATTAAATACATAAATGCCGGGTAAGCGCTGCTGCCAGCGCTTTTGAGAAACGCTACGCTTACCGAAAAAAAATTGCCGAATTTTGGCTCTACTCAGCATCCGTATGCTCATCTAAGGTTTTATAATTAGGCGCTTTAACCAAATAATCACGATACTGATTTGGATCACCCAACTCGCCCGCTTCTGCAGCCTTGGCCATGTTGTACATTTCTCGAGCTGAAACATAGTGCAATACGTAGTTTTCACCGTCGTTGTACTTACTTTCCAAGTAACTACACATATCGTCAAAAGGCTTACCTAATAAAGTAGGCATGTCGGCTTCTTGGGTGCCATGAGTGTGTATTTTAATAAAGCGCCACTCAGGTCTACCTTCAACATGGATGTTGGCGTTAACCCATAAATCAACACGATCTTTAGTTGGCATCATGCTGGTACGAATGTCGGAATTTTCGATTTGCGGGAAAATGCCTTTTTTGCGGGCTTTCCAATTTAGATCCAGTGGGCCATTTATTAGCATTAAATCGCCCCAAGTTTGCCCGCCTACTTTTACCATTTTGCCGGTATTGTGAGACTTCGGAGCATTGGGGTCATCTTTAGCGTAATAGATCGCGTTCACGGTAGCAGGCTGAGTAACACTTGGCGCCGATGGAAAGGTGTAGTCAACAAAACAGCCTGTTTCACGCAACACGATAAGCTCATCGTTTACGCCACATAATTTACCTTCTGGGTGAGAGTTGTCTAAGGTCCAGTTGCCGTGAATAAAGGCATACTGCAACTTCCCTGTTTCTTCACTGCGTACAAAAGCACCGTGTTTTTCATGCAATAACTCGGTAAAGCCTTCTAGAGTTTTACGTAAGTTGTCACTGGTATCGTCTTCGTGATGCAGGTGAACTTCAATTTCACCAAAACCGCGCGCACACAAATCGGCAACTTTAGCCAAATGCTCATAGCGATATTCTTCTTCAGGATAAAAAAACGAATGCTTAGGATGACAGCCATCAGCATCTTGGTGTTTACCTGCTACGTCTGGGTATTCGCTATGCCAACGCTCAACTCGAGCTCGTTCTTGCTCAAGGCTTATGTTTTTACCCCATTGCGGCTCATAGTGGTCAACAAAGCAAAACAAAACGTGGGTTGGGCCCTCAAATTTAGCCTTCGCTCTAAACTTCTGTTTTAAGTAATGAGGTAACCAAAGATGCATGTGCTTCTTGCGAATGATTAGGGTTACCGCTGCTACGCCAAGCAGTATAGGTACCAATAAAGCCGAAAAGATTATCACCGTGATGTCCTTTGCCATGTGCCTTGCACATTTTTAAACAAGAAAGAGTAGAAGCCTTTTAACAAAGCCATGTTCATTGAAACAAAAAAGGTTAGAAAAGCGATACTGCCGGGCACGCTTTTACCACGCTTACTACGACTATTACCCCATGCCGCCACCAAGTAACCAGCTAGTTGAACAGCTAACAAACTTGCGTATAAAGGCTTGGCCACCAGCACTAAGTTACAAGCTAAAGCGATAAGCATTAAATGCGGGGTAAACCAGCGTAAAACTTTGTGGCTTAAGTAAGCAAAAAAACGCGCACCTTGTAATGGGTTTAGCGCCCATAAGCAGTGAGTAAAAGCTTGGTAGTTGCCGGTGCCTATCCGTATTCGGCGTTTTTCTTCATCTTGCAGCGAGGGTGCAACTTCTTCAAAGGCGACTGCGTTTGGTTCATACAGCACTTTTTTACCAGCCTTCGATACGTTCATAACAATCATGAAGTCATCAACAATAGTATTGGCTGGTAACGCTTGGTACAACGGCTTTGCAATCGCGTAAATGGCACCATTAGCACCAAGCAGCGCACCTAAGCGAGATTCATGAAACTTGAGCATTTGCTCGTAGCGCCAGTAAATACCGTCTTTGTTATCTTCAGACTCTGAGTCAACCAAATGCAACTCACCACATACCGCGCCAATATCATCGCTATCAAAGTGCCTTACTAAATTTTCAATGGCATCCACTTCGAAATGAGTATTAGCATCAGACATCACCAAAATAGGGTCTTCGGCCAACTCAACCAGGTCGTTAAGTACGTTAATTTTGCCGCGATTTTGCTCAAAAATATGGGCTTTAAAATTACTGGCTTCTACTGCCTGTAAAATCTCCGCCGAACTATCGGTACTGCCGTCGGAGCCAATATGAATAGTAAGTTTATCTTTGGGGTAGCTAAGCTGCAGTAAGTTGTCTATCCGCTGCTGCAAGCATTGTTCTTCATTATAAGCGGCGATAATAATCGATACTGTTGGCCACTCTTTTGCCTCTAGCGAGCGACGCTCACGACGACGCCAAAGGTAGCGAGTATCGCGGACGGCCTGCTTAATACCGCTAACCATTAACAATACGATGGGATAAACAGCATAACTGTAAGCAATTAAGCCCACCGCTATCCAAAATAACAATTCCATTTACTGCTCCACCTCAGCTGGCTTACGACGATAGGCTTTTGCCGGTATACCCAACATGGTTGCGCCCTCTTCTGCAGATTTTGTTAACACCGCATTAGCGCCAATTTTCACTTGATCGGCCACTTCTAAATCACCAATAATTTTAGCGCCCGCGCCCACAAACAAATTTGAGCCTAAGCGTGGTGATTTACCTTTCTCGTCACCAATTACAACGCCACTTTCTAAAGTAATGTTACTGCCGCCCTTTACCTTAGAATTAATCACAATGCCTACTGGGTGCATAATCACAAAACCTGGGCCAAACTCTGCACCCGAGCCAATCACACAAGCATTTAGAAACTTATTCAACCACTGGAAAAAATAGGCCAACAAACCTAAGTTATGATTGGCACACCAGCGCATCCAGCGATAGATAATATTGGCACTAGAACCGTCAGCCATCACAATCCTCAGCATGCTTACAGACGCTCCATCTAATCTGAAGATTTCTTGCTTACGACGAAAATCAGCTTTGATATTTTCCATTATTTCACCAAAGTTAACAGTTGCTCGGCATTATGACGCCACTGCCTTTCACGCTCGATATAAGCTCTAGCCTGCTGACCAACCTGCTGCTGTTGCTCCACTTGAGAAGAGAGGCTAAGTACCTTTTCTACACAAGATTCACGATCGTTTGCTTTAAATAACCAACTGGTTTCACCGTCGGCGACCACTTCGGCAATCGGGGTAAAATCAGGGGCTACCATACCTTTGCCCATTGCCATAAATTCAAACAACTTCATTGGTGAGCCGTAGTCATTTGAGTCTGGCAAAATGCCAAAGTCCATGGCCGATAAATAAGTCGGTACTTGGTCGTGAGCAACTCTGCCAGGCATAATAATTTGCTGCTCTGCGCCAGCATCAGCAATACGTTGCTTAATGCTTTGGTAACACACACCATCACCCACCAATAACAAAACGATATTAGGGTAATCTTTTAAACGCTCTGCTATTAGATCAACAAACCAGTCGATACCATGCCAATGTACAAAAGCCCCAACGTAGCCAACAACAACTTTGTCTTCTACCTCTAGCTTTTGGCGTAGCGCTAAAGCAGCAGCATCATCAATAATAAACTGGTCTAAATCGGCAGCGTTTGGCGAGATAACAGAAGGGGCAATATTTGGGTAAGCATCTTGGGCCACTTGCTGAAAACGGCTAGATATAAATACTAAGCCAGTGGCATTACTAAATATCCACTTTTCGATTGAACGAGCAAAGCGCTGGAAAAATAACTCGCGAACTCGATGTACTAAACATGAATCGTTAATCTCCAACACAATTGGGATATTATGACGTTTCGCCCACCACACACTGGCAAACATAAACAATGAATAGCGCTCGTAAACAAACTCTATTTGTTGCTCTTTAACCGCTTTACGTAAACGCCACCAAGCCAGCACATTAAAGGCCAGCTCAAATAGCTCAAACACAAACTCTGGCGTATGTTTAGTTAACTCAGCTAGGCGAGAAAACAAGCTTTTCTTAGCGGCAGGTTTCTCTGCTTGCTGCTGTTGCGGTTTCGATGTAACTAGCTCTTCTTCCGGATCCGCGCCAGGCAAGGACAAAATGCTTACTTTATGGCCAAGTTCACGTAGTCCTTTTACCACACCACGAATATGCACACCTTCGGCACCTCGGCCACGTGTTCGATGGTGGAACAAAATGTTCATTTAACTCAGCTCTCCAATGCTTTAAGTTCAAAACCTTGCGCTTGCCACTGAGGAATTAATTCCGCTAAAGCGTCAATGCAAAGGTTGTTGTCATCATGAAATAGAATAATGTCGCCAGCACTTACCGGCTGCTCGTTAAAGCGCTTAATCAGTGTGACGCTAGGCTCTTTTTTGTAATCTAAGGAGTCTCGGCTCCAATGCACTGCGGTCATCCCACGACGAACTAAATAAGCCAGTAACGAACTACTCCAACGCCCTTGCGGGGAGCGAAATAAACGACATGGCTTTTGAGTAAGGCTTTGAATTGCGCTGTTGGTTTGCTCGATTTGCAACTTGCGCTCAGCAGCACTGATATGATCAAAACGCGGGTGATTATAAGAATGATTGGCTAGGCTATGACCTTGCTCGGCAATTTGACGGGTTAACTCTGGAAATTTCTCAGCTCGCGCGCCTAATACAAAGAACGTGGCTTTAGCTTGATGCTTGGCCAGTAAAGCCAATAAAGCAGTAGTGAACTCTGGATAAGGTCCATCATCAAAGGTTAAATAAAGCGCAGCCTCTCGAGGGCTTCTTTTGATTAGAAACCAACTATCAGGCAGAACTTTACTACGTATAAGATATTTGATCTTATTCAACATTAACTACAAATCCATTTGCGCCAATACTAAGAGCTTAAGCAAGCTTGATAGTGTAACAAAATACCCGCTTAGCCCCAGCAAATAATTAACTTATCTTTCAAACTTCACCATTTTTCAACATCGACAAAAACTGCTGTTGATTAAGTGACCAGGAAAACTTGCTCGCATGTTGCTTAATGGCTTGCTTGTCCCACTGTTTTTCTAATATCAGTTCTAGCCCTTCAGCCACCGCCGATGAGCTCTGCGGCGGAATAATTACACCACAACAGTTAGTATCCATTACCTCGGGAATGCCGCCCACCTCTGTGGCTAATACCGGTGTGCCCGCAGCCATGGCTTCTAATACAACGTTAGGCACCCCCTCTGCGTAGCTAGGCAAAGCGAGAAGTTTTGCATTACCAATCCAAGCGGGCAGCTCGGCGTGTGCTACCGAGCCCAAGAATGTCACTCGCTCAGCCAAACCATCGGCTTTCGCTTGTTGCTCAATAGCTGCTCGCTTAACCCCGGTGCCCGCATAGACAAGCTTTAGCTGGGGATGTTCAGCTGCAATGCTAGCAAAGCCTTGATAGAGCTCTACTACGCCTTTATCTGGTTTCAGGTTGCCCACATATAAGATGTAATCTTGGGCGATAGGTTTGTTACTTTCACCACCAAACTTTTGATGGTCTACCCCATTGTAAATGACCGACACTTTCGAGGGCTCAATTCCTAGAAGTTGCATTTCATTGGCTAAAGCCTGTGATACAGAAAGTATGCCCAAAGCATTTTGACTAGCTTGTTTAATTTGCTTGGCGCGAGCCGGATCTTTCGCCAGCTGGTTGATATCACTACCATGCACCTTAAAGAAAAAGCGCGCTTTAAATAACTTAGCTAACCAGCTTGTCGCAACCGCTTCAGGAAAGGCCCAACTAGCCAAAAGCACCTTGGCCTGTTTACGCTTGAGCCAAAGGCCCGAATGCAACAGCAAGGACAAATACATCATCACACTATAAAAACGTCGTCCCACTTTTGGCGTGTAAAAATAAGGCACATAACGCCGCTCTGGTGATTGCTTAATTTGCTTGCGATGCTTAAACCATTCAGGAAAAGCTACCGGAATAAGCAGGCTCAATTGATACTCATCTTTTAACAACTCAAATTGCTGATGATTAAACTTGGCGCGATTAGGCTCCCAAGGTAAAGGATATAAATTGGTGACAATCACCATTGCTGGCTTAGACTTCACAAATAGTTACTCTATGTTTACCACTGGCGGTAAGCGGAATATCATCCACCAGCTCAAAGTTAAGCCTAAGTTCGCCATTACTGTAC
The DNA here is from genome assembly GCF_900537085.1 of Agarivorans sp. Alg241-V36. Lineage (NCBI taxonomy): Bacteria > Pseudomonadati > Pseudomonadota > Gammaproteobacteria > Alteromonadales > Alteromonadaceae > Agarivorans > Agarivorans sp. Alg241-V36. Next base: position 447,911 of record NZ_UNRE01000004.1, read on the forward strand.
TTGTTTATCTCATCACTGATGGCAGCTTTATCCGCATCGCTAAATTGCTCGTTGGCCACTATTTTTAGGGTGACTTGCTCGATCTGCTGTTGAACTACCTGAAAGCGCGAAATGCCGACAAACTCTTTAAATAGATGGGGGAACAACTCGCCAGGAATGCTGCCGCCCGAAGGTGTTTTAATAATGTCTAACTTACGTCCATCAATACTCGACATAATTGGCAGTGGGTTGCCACAGCTACAGGCCTGCAAGTTAATGGTTGCTTGGTCGCCGTTTACATAACGAATCAAGGGCATACCGTAATTGTAAAGATCGGTGACTAAGAGGTCGCCGCTGGTTTCTGTTACCACTTGACCTTGGCTATCAATGGTTTCAATGACCAGATGGTCGATGTTCATATGCAGGTTGCGCTGCTCTTGGCAGTCTGCAGCCATCAACATGAATTCTCGGCAACCAAAAGTGTTATACACCGGGGTGTTGAAGGCTTTTTCTATTTCTTCTCGCTGAAAATCATGCAAAGGCTCAGCCCCGGTTAAAATAGTACTGGGGCGCCACACTTTTATTCCCTTGTCATTAATATAACGAGCCAGCTCATAAAGAGGATTTACATAAGACACCATGGCTGCTGGTTTGTAAGCATTAATGTCATCAACATACTCTTGTTTGTTATCTTGAGTCATTGCAAAGGAGTTGAGCATTTTTCGATTATAAAAGCCGTGGTAAAGCGCATTTTTAATGGTTTTAAAGCGCGATGGCTGTCCTAAGTCTGCTCCCCATAAGTACAAGGTCTTTTGGCCTAATCCAGCGCCTAACCAACCATAACCTCGCCACATCACTGCTTCTCGGCGAGTATTACTGTTAAGGTCTAGCTCAAAGTGAAACGGCTGTCCGGTAGAGCCACCGGTAGACTTACGAATGTTGTTGGGATGCTTGCTCGAAACAAACTCCGCATAGTACTGCTTAATATCGTTTTTGGTGACTATCGGTAAAGCCTCAAAGTCACTCATGTTGGTAATATCACGCGGATCTTTAATGCCAGCCTCGGCCCAAACTCGAGGATAGTACTGAGTATTTTGATAGGCATGCTGCAAAAGCTTTTGTAATTCTTGCCATTGATGAGCTAACAACTGCTCTTTAGTCCAAGAAAGGCGCTGCTCGTAAGCACCTAAATGCTTTAACAAGTCTTTGCCTTTAATCGCCTCGTAAGCGGGCATTAAGCAGCTTCGTAAAAAAGATGGGTAAATGGCCATCGTTGACTTCCATATCCGTATGATAACTAATGTGTGTAAGGCTCTGCGTATTGAACAGACAAGTTGCTTGCTCGCTTTCTCAAGCGCTGTTATTTACTCTGTTTAATGAAACACCTTTGCTGCTTACCCTAACATTTAAGTAAACAACAAACATCTACTACAGGGCTAGCACAAGGCTTCATTAATCAAGCAATTCCTTTTACTTAGGCTCTATAGTAACGCTAAACAGGCGTGAATTTAAACGCCAAGATTACTACTAATTTGTTGTTTTATACGTTAGCCTAATCAGCATTGAGCTTGGTGGTGCAGTGTTAAGGAAAACGCGATATGGACATCGGTCCAGTGACTATTGTGGCGAAAGGTAGTGCGCTTGTTTATCAAGTTGATTTCGACCTCAAAGGAAGCCATCAACAACTTTGGTTTGAAGTAGATAATTTAGCCCAACACGAGCTGTCTAATAGTAGCGATACTGCCTTGCTTGCTTTATTGCTCCCCGCAATGTTAGCCAATGAGAACATTCATATAAAAGGCAGCGTGTCTGAACGTTTGCTATTTAGTTTAAATGGCGCCTACCAAACCATTTTATGCCAAACCATTCCTTATTTGCGGCGAGTAAGCATTAGCGCCGAGCTCAGCAATACTGAAAGCTCAGCAGCTAAGGGCGTTATCACTGGCTTTTCTGCGGGTGTCGATTCGTTTTGTACCATTACTGACTACTTTTCTGACAGCACGCCTAAAGCGCTAAAAATTACTCACCTTCTATATAATAATGTGGGTTCTCACGGCCCGGGCAAAGAGCGTTTGTTTAAAGAGCGCTATCAACAATTAAAAGAGACTGCCGATATTTGGCAGCTCCCGTTCATTACCGTTAACTCCAACATGAACGATTTCTACGGCCGTAGTTTAGATTTTCAACTTACTCACACACTGCGAAATGCTGCAATCCCAATGTTGTTCCAACAATTCATTGGTCACTTTTTATATTCATCAGCCTACAGCTACCAAGATTTGTTTGTTGGCGAGAGCTACGACATGGCCTATAGCGATGCTTTTAGCATGCCGCTGTTGGCGAGCGAAAGCTTGCAATGCCACTCTGTGGGAAGTGAGCACACACGCGTTGAGAAAACCCTGCGCATTAGCAACAACTCAGATTCCTACAAGGTGTTGGATGTATGTGTTAAAGGCGATAGAGCCGGCAATTGCTCACACTGCGATAAGTGCTTGCGCACCTTATTAACCTTAGATTTGGCCGGTAAACTTGAGTTCTATAAAGACAGCTTTGATTTCGAGGTATACCAGCAGCACAAGCAAACATTCATAAATGAAGTTCTGATTAGCGACGATCCACTGTTAAAAGAAATAGTCGTTTGGGCCAAACAGCGAGGGTATCACTTTGCTGCTCATCACTACCTATCGGCCAGTATGTTGTGTCTCAAACGTTTACCCGCCAAAGTCTTTTTACTGCTTAAAAATCAGCTGAAAAAACTGTTGTCTAGCTTAGGTTTATATCATCCCAAGCAATATCACTAATACGTTCTACGCGAGCCAAAAGCCTTAACATGACCAAAGATTCTAAGCTAAAAAACCAAGTTCTATCTTCTTTAAAATGGGTAGCCATGGGGAAAATTGTTACCCAAATACTGCGCTGGGCCATGACCTTTTGGGTCATTCGCTTATTAAGTCCTGATGATTATGGCCTTGTTGCTATGTCAGACGTACTGTTTGGTTTTCTTAACTTATTGCTAGGCTCGTTATTTGCCTCATCAATTATTCAAGAGAAGAACCTAACCAAGCAAAGTTTAAAGCAGTTATTTGGCGCCATTATTCTTAGCCACATTGGCTTTTTTGCACTGCAATACTCGCTGGCTGATTTAGCCGGCAGTTATTACCAATCAGACATAGTTAGCCAAATTCTAAAGGTGAATGCTTGGTGCTTTATCATCCTCGCCTTGGAAGTGATTCCAGCCGCCTTACTGGCAAAAAATATGGAGTTTAAGCGAGTCTCTATTATTGCTGCTATCTCTAACATCGTAGCGGCCGTTTCAACCTTAGTGATGGCTTATCTAGGCTATGGATTTTGGTCCTTGGTCATTGGTGAAATCATTTTTATAAGCTTACGTGCGGTGCTTACCTTTGCAGCTAAGCCGATTAACTTCCTGCCCAGCTTTAAGATAAACGATATAACCGCGATGCTTAAGTTCGGCGGTATGTTGTCTATTCAATCGGTATTATTTTACGTATTCATGCATATGGACGTGGCAATTGCCGGTAGGATAATGACGCCCACCGAGGTGGGCCTATATGCCATTGGCTTGCAGGTAGCGTTAATGCCGCAGAAAAAGATTATGCCCTTACTTAGACAAGTGGCCTTCCCGGCATTTTCTCAAATACAAGATCAACCAAAGCTCATCGCCAACTATGTACTGAAGGCACAACGTTTATGCATCAGCTTAACCTTGCCCATTTTTTGGGGTTTAGCGTCGGTAACAGACCTGGTGATTCCTCTACTACTGGGCGAGAAATGGTTAGGCGCGGTAATTCCCACCACAATCATGTTAATGATTATGCCGCTTCGCTTTAGTGAAGAGTTGTTTAATCCCGCGCTGAAAAGCTTGAAGAAAGTGAACCACATGCTGGTGAACTTATGCTTTATGGTTGTAATCATGTTTATCAGCATTGTGGTAGCGGCTCGCTACGGTGCCACTGGCCTAGCCTTGGCGTGGTTGTGTGGTTTTCCGATTGCTTACTTAATCGTAGCTTGGCGAAACAGCCAAACCTTAAACACCCAATTCAGTCAGTTTGTTAAATTACTGCTGGCTCCAATGCTATCGGGTGCAGCAATGTTTGCGGTGGTTTATGGCGCTAAAACATTCGTTGAAGCAGACATCGCAATAGCTCTGCTGCTGCAAATCACCCTAGGCGGAATCACCTATCTAGGCTTGATGATGCTATTAGACAGAGCCTCAATTAAAGAAGTGCTTAGCATGCTAAAGCGCAGCAAGTAAGCACTTTAAGTATTACTTTGAGCCCCTAAGTGGGCTCAAAGCAGCTTTAATAAGCGCTTTGAGCATTAGCCAAACGGTAGCGCGAGAGAACTTCAAACTTAAAGACTGTGACAAGGCTTTGAAGGCGGCAAGGCATTGCTCATTCCATAACAAGTCTTTACCCCAATCTAAGTAGATCTTCGCCTTTACTTTATCTACCAACGTCCCCCAACTAGCGCTCTCGCTAGCTTGCCGGGCTAAAAACGCATCGACTACGTCAAGGTTGTCTTGGTAAGACGATAGCAAACTACCTAAGCTTCCTTCTATATCTGCTTTCCATACTAAGCTTTTTTGCAATAGGCCAATTAGGCCTTGCTCCGCAATACGCAGGTAAAGGTCAATATCTTCGGCAGTTTTCAAGCTTTCATCAAACAAGCCCACTTTACTAAGCACCTCACGGCGCACCATAAATGAAGAAGTCACCAAATAAGGATGCAAAAAGACTTGCTGTAGGTCCTTAGAGACTAGCCCAGGCGCGTGATCGCTCTGTTGCTTAAGAGTTTCTTCTTCGGCCTTGTAGGATGTTTCGGTATAACATGCCACCCAATCAGGCTGAGCGCGCATGGCCTCAACTTGATCCATCAACTTTTGCGGACGCCATAAGTCATCAGAATCGAGAAAGGCAACAAATTCACCCTTTGCGGCCTTAATACCGGTATTTCTCGCCTTAGACGCCCCGCCATTTTGCTGACTTATTAGCTGGATCTTCGCCTCATATCTTTGCAGGCTTGCGACGGTATCGTCTTTAGAACCATCATCCACGACTATGATTTCATAATCATCAAAGCTTTGCGCCAAGATAGACTCGATGGCTTTATCGATAAAAGCCGCCGAGTTATAGGCGGGCATGATAATGCTGACTGCAACTGTCATTGCGTATACCCTTCTGGTTATCTAAGCCTGTAAAGCGTCTAAGCTTTGATTAAGCCTAAGGATTAATTGGTTTTGAATAGTCTCACCACTTAACTCCCCTTGGGCACTATTAGCAATAGCATTAAGTTGAGAACAAACTTCTGAGCGCACTTTAGCGCTAGAGTTACGCGGCTTGGGTTTATACCAATTTTTGCCAAAGCCTGCGTTTTGCAGCTGGCGCTTCACCTCATCTTTAATGGCGTTAACAGGGCTTGTATCAGCACTATAAAAGTAGTTAGACACACTGTCGGGTTGATATTGCATTTCCACCGTTGATAGCCAATCTTGCCACTTAACTTGATTAACATGATCACCTAAGATAACCGCCTTCCAAGGTAAACGCAGCGCATCAGCCACAATGGCGCCATGCATCGCTTCTGTAAGCATCAAACGGCATTGCGCCATCTCAGCAAACACTTTGTCTACTGACCACTCTGGAGAAATAAACCTAAAGCCACAAGCTTCAGCAATATTCTCCCAATCGGCACTACGGCAACTTAGGTAATGTGGCATAAATCCTATGTCACCGTTTTCTTTATGAGTCGGTTCCATCACATTGCGCAGCAATAAGGCTGAATCCGTTACAACGGTACTAGGGTCAAGATTTAAGGCTTTGGCGCTATAGGGGCCACGCACAGCGTGAACTTTCCATTTCTCGGTAACCGTTGGAAGTTGACCATAGCCCACGCCAGAGCCAACAATGTGTAAGGTTTTGTCACTAGGTAGACGGTGGTTTAACAAGGTACCAATGCCCACCAGCAACTCTGATGAATCGTCATTAAAAAAATCGGGAAGCAACTTAGGCCACAGCCATGGGTTAAGGTCATCACCAAAATTGCCCACTTCATCCTTGTAGTAAAATAATTCCATTCTTAAACCTAGTTAATCCTTTGCCATCGGCTATATTCAGCCGAGTTATTCAATTTGTGGTGGTTATAAACCAACCTTTAAAGTCATGTAAACAGCAACAATTACTGCCCAGCTATAACCCATACATCGCCAAACCATTTTGGCTGAAAACATTTCTTCTAAATCTGGGCGCAACTTCATCAAGCGTAAATGACTCGCGGTCTGCATCCCCATAAAAATAAACATCAATAGAGTGAACTGGCGGCTTAAGAAGAACGCAGTCACCATAAAACCTATCATCGAATAAAATAGCGCTTTGTTCAGGCTAGCTTCTTCTTTGTACTGTTCTGATTTCTCTTCGCTTACTTCTAAATCTTTTGGATCTTCATCATTAGGGTAACGATTAAATCGCTTCAAGATCGCATAGCCCACCAGCATATTAAGAATTAACGCACCGCCCCACAGGCTATAACCGGGCACACCTAGCTCCGCAGCTACATGCACATAAGAGTTATGCGCAACCTTGCCGTGGTGATCCATAAAGTTGCCCATCCCTACCCCAAACACTGGATTATGGATAAGCATTTGAATACCGTCGTACCAAGCATCTAAGCGCCCAGCGGCAGAGGACTCTGTGGAAGACAAACCACCAAATGATGCCAGTAAGGTCGCAGCAATAGGCGCACTTAAACAGGCAAATAAAATGAGCCTTGCACCTGCATTACTAATGAGGAAATACAAACCAATGACAGCCACCGAGCCCAATAGTGTGCCTCTAGAGCCTGTCATATATACGCCGTAGCCAAAGGCTACAAAAATAGCCAGCATGACTATTTTTACAACGGCGCCACCTCGGCCAAAAAAATAAGCCACAAAGGGCATATTCATTACCAAGAACATGCCTAAATCATTAGGGTCACTAAAGAACCCAAGATAGGTAATTCGCATCTCATCACGACCAACGGTAATACTGTCGCCAATGCCAATACCGTATTTTCCGTTAAACGAAGCTTGTTGTATGTGTCCGTTGTAAACCATCACCAATGCCGCAGCGATACATATGTACATCAGCAAGCGCTGTCTGCTCGGTGCCGCAATTAAGGCGCTATAAAGGAAAAATGGAATAATAGAGCTGACAAATAAACGCTGCGCTTGGAAGATTCCTCCTGTGCCCCAGCCATTAAGAAAAGCCGAAACCATAATTAATGGCGCTAAACCCAATAACAAGTAATGTTGAGGCTGCAGTTTTATCGGCCTTAAGGTAATCAAGGTAAAGCCGAAGGAAAGAATCGCAAATACCTTAATGACGATAAAGTTGGCTGTTGATAGCGAAAATTCATGCGGCCGAATCAACACGGCAATGCTATATAGGCAAAGGAAAAAGAAAGCCAGAGGCGCGTTCTTTTCCTTAATCGGTAATGGCCTTCTACCTAACGGCGTTACGTCTGCCGCTAAAGGATTTTGTCGACGAGCTTGAATAGTCTTATCCTCCAAGGGGAATTAATAAGCGACAGATTAACCAACTTGGTTTCTTCACATGAAAACTTTGCTTTATAGCTTTGTGCGGTAGCACCCATCATAAAGTCATAAAGCATGTCTTTGCAGTTCAAAATACTCCATACATGAAGCGCAAACCCAGGCGAACATTGGGAGTAGTGTTTGTCATCCCAACCTGATTGATAAAAGTGCAGCTGCTGCCCTTCTAACAAATAGAAATTTAAAGCTAAAGGCTGCTGGCCAATAAATACGCCACTCATCGCAACTGAGCCAGGATGCTGCTGGCGGAATTGCTGATGAAACTGCATAAAACGTTGATCAGCAAAAGCGCCTAACTTACCTTTGCTTTTCCAGCGAGACTGATGAAACTCCGCCATTGTTGGCCAATACTGCTCAATTTCAGATTGAGTTAACCATTTAAACTCGGCGCCTTGTTCCGCTAAAGCTTTCTCGGCTCTTCGCCACTGTGAGCGAGCATTGCGACTAAGCTGCTGTATCGACCACTGGCCAGGCTGTAAAGAATAGCGGCAAGCATGAACTGGCTGAACATCTGGCAAGTGCTTAATTAGCCGATGTAGCATACTCTGCTGGATCACAGCACGGGCAGCAAACACATCAAACTTAAGTGTGGTTAGCCACTCAGCTAAGACCTTAGACGCCTCATCCAAATAATCAATATTGACTAAAATATCTGGATATTCAGAGGCGAGCTCTGCGCACTCTGGCTCACCTTGGCCAAGTAAAAACAGCTGGGTTATCCCAAAAAGTTTAACGCTACTTCGCGTATAAAAAGGGGCTAACACCACTAGCTTTCCATTGGCAAAACCCGCCATGCAATAAAGCTCACAATGCTTGTCCCAAAACTGCTCTCTCCAGAGAGCTAGCCAATTGGGGCAATTAAACAATGCTGCTTGGCATGTTTTGCTCAGCACTCGCCATTGCTCTTCTAAAGCGAAAAGTTGCTCTAATGAGCGAATTTCTTGCCAATCTAAAGCTTCATCACTGCTCATTTGGATATGCTAAACAATCCCAGTAAACCACTCAAAATAAGGAAAACCAGCAGACAAATTACTGCTGGTTTCCAAAGCTTAATCTTTTCTTCCTTAAAAAGATCTTCGGCGCTGCCAATCTAAAGCTTTAATCCGCTGTAGATTGCTCTATGTACCAAGGCATGGCGATAGCTAAACCTTGGCCAATAGTATACGCGGGAGCATAGCCCAACAGCTGCTCAGCCTTACTAATGTCAGCGCGCGAATGGCGCACATCACCGGCACGAAAATCTCGATACTCTGGCTTAGCAGAGCGCACAACACCATGCTTAGACAAGTTGTCGCAAAGCAGGTCGTAGAGTTCAGTTAAGCTGGTTTGATCATTAAGGGCTACATTGAATACTTCGCTGCTTTCTAAACCTGCAGTTGCAGCTAAAATGTTCATCTGCACTACGTTGTCAATAAAGCAAAAATCCCGGCTAGTTTCACCATCACCATTAATGAACACTTGCTCTTCATCAATCAGTGCTGCGGTCCACTTAGGAATAACCGCTGCGTACGCACCATTTGGGTCTTGGCGCGGGCCAAATACGTTAAAGTAACGCAAACCAATAGACGGAAAATTATAAGTACGTTGAAACACCGAGCTGTAAAGCTCGTTAACATACTTAGTTACCGCATAAGGCGATAACGGATTGCCAATTTTATCTTCTATTTTTGGTAGATCTGGATGGTCACCGTAGGTTGAACTAGACGCCGCATAAACAAAGGCTGAGACCTGTTGCTCTTTAGCTGCTTGCAACATGTTCAAGTAGCCAGAGATATTCACTTCATTGGTAGTGATGGGGTCATTTATCGAGCGAGGCACCGAGCCTAGGGCGGCTTGGTGCAACACAAAATCAGCGCCCGATAGAAACTCTTGGCAAGTTGCTTGATCACGAATATCGCCTTCTACAAAACGAAATTGCTGCCATTGTTGCTCGCTTACTAAGCCTTTTACTTCGTCTAAATTGTACTGGTGCCCTGTGGCAAAGTTATCTAGGCCTACTACCTTCTGGTTTAGCTTTAGTAAGGCTTCTAATAAGTTAGAGCCAATAAAACCAGCTACACCGGTAATTGCCCAAACTTTAGGTTCGGCTTTTAGTTGTTCGCAAACTTGTTGAAAACGCTGCACGGTATCAGTCCCCATTACAAACGAAGATCGCTAGCGCCAACCGGCAATAGATATTTAAGATCGTAAAGTACATGGTCTGTTTTACCAAAGGCGCGAATTTGCTCTACCGACATGTCTTTAAACTGCTGATGGGCAACCGCCAATATAATTGCGTCGTAGTTGCCAGCTTGCGGGCTTTCAACTAAATCAATGCCGTACTCTTCATGACACTCTTCTTTGTCTGCCCAAGGGTCGTACGTGTCTACTTGAACACCGTAATCAGCAAATTCATGAACAATATCGATAACTTTGGTATTTCGAATATCAGGACAGTTTTCTTTAAAAGTTAAACCTAAAATCAAAATCTTACTTTCAACAACCGAGATATTACGTTTCACCATTGACTTAATGCACTGGGAAACAACATAACGCCCCATGTTGTCGTTAATTCTTCGGCCTGCAAGAATCACTTCTGGACGGTAACCAATAGACTCTGCTTTATGGGTTAGGTAATAAGGGTCTACACCAATACAGTGACCACCTACTAAGCCCGGACGGAATGGTAAAAAGTTCCACTTAGTACCAGCGGCTTCCAATACGGCTTCAGTATCAATATCTAGGCGATTAAAGATAAGCGCCAATTCATTGATAAGTGCAATATTTACATCACGCTGAGTATTCTCAATCACCTTAGCGGCTTCGGCCACTTTAATGCTGCTGGCTTTGTGGGTACCCACCACCACAATTTCAGCGTAAAGATCATCAACAATCGTAGCTATTTCAGGGGTTGAGCCAGAAGTGATTTTTTTAATTGTAGAAACACGGTGAGTCTTATCGCCCGGATTGATACGCTCTGGGCTGTAACCAACGTAGAAATCGCTATTAAAAGTAAGGCCTGAATTCTTCTCTAGTACCGGAACACACTGTTCTTCGGTAGCGCCTGGATAAACAGTTGATTCGTAAATAACGATGTCATTAGGTTTAAGTACCTTGGCAACTGTTTCGCTGGCGCGTACCAAAGGCGTTAGATCAGGCTGTTTATGCTCAGTAATTGGAGTAGGAACGGTCACAATAAACACGTTACATTTTGCCAAGTCTTCAATGTTACAGCTGTAAGACATATTGCCAGCAACTTCTTGTAGCTCTTGGTTGCTAACCTCTTGGGTCAGGTCTTCACCTTGTTGAAGCTCGGTCACACGACCTTGATTAATATCAAAACCAACAACACTGCGTTTTTTAGCAAACTCTACAGCCAATGGCAGGCCAACATAACCTAAACCAATTACGGCAATATTCACGTCCATGTATACATCCATTTAAATTTAAAAACAGTTTTCTAATGCTAATTAAACCGCATATTGGAACAGAAAGTAAGGGTCAAAATCCACATAAAAACAAAACACACTACAAAGTAAGACATAGCGGTAATTAAGCTGTATTATTTTAATGTGATTTATCAATCCAACAAACAGGGAATAATATGAGTAATCATAGGTTTGGAATGAAGAATATTCTGGCAGTGAGTGCCTTAACCATCGCATTAACTGCCTGTGGTGGGGACACCGCAGAACAGCATTTATCTAAGGCCACCGAGTACCTAGCAAAAAATGATCAGAACGCAGCGATCATCGAACTAAAAAATGCCATCAAAAAAGATGCTTCACTGGCGCAGGCACGCTTAAATTTAGGTGAAATCTACCTCGAACGTGGTAACTATCCTGCTGCAGAAAAAGAGCTACTAAGAGCCTTAGACTTAAATGCTGAAAAACAGCAACTCATTCCCCTATTGGCGAGAACCTATTTAAATCAAAATGAGCCTGAAAAAATAGGCGATTTAATTACTCAAAATAGACCCTTTGAGGCAGAGCTAGAAACTGAATTACTGGCAATTCACGCCTTATCGTTATTTAGAAATGGTCAATTTGATCCGGCTAAAACCACCTTAAATCAAGCTCAAGAACTTGGTTTTGAAGGCACTTACTCGCGTATGGTTAAAGCGAGTATTTCTGCAGCAGACCAACAGTTTGGAGCTGCCAATGAAACACTGGAACAGTTAAGCCAAGAAGTGCCAGACAATACCGATGTATGGCTGCTAAAAGGCCACCTTGCATCTATGTCTAATGATACTGAAGTAGCCGTTGAGTCATACAGTAAAGCTGTAGAATTAGCTCCTGATGCCGCACAGTTCACCCTCTATTTAGCACAAGCATTGGTGAAAAATAAGCAATTTAGCGAAGCAGAAAAATATCTAGACAGTATTTTGAAAATTGCCCCAAACCACATGCTTAGCAATCAGCTTAAAGCTTATATACGTTTTCAAGATGAAGACTTTGAAAAGGCCTTTTCTCTATCAACTAAAGCTTTGCAGAGCGGTTCTCATAACACTGCGACCCAAATTGTGGCTGGTATTTCTGCTTACAAACTACAAAAGTACGAACAAGCTCTAACTCAGCTAGAACGTGTGATTACTAAAGATCCGCAAAATGCCTTAGCACAGCGTTTATACGTGACCACGCAATTTAGAATTGGCCAATTAGATAACGCCTTTAATCAGCTAAACCAAGCTTCTGTGGCGGAAGGTCAAGACAGCGACTTTTTAAGCACTGTGAGTATGCAGCTTAATCGCTTAGGCCGCACCGAAGAAGCAGTACAAATCGCCGAGAAAGCAGCAAGCTCGGGTGGCTTATCAGAAAAAGCCAAACTGGGTTTACTTAAACTTAAGCAAAATGATTTAGACGGAATTGGCATTTTAGAAGAGGTGCTAGCCGAAGACCCAAATCATGCTCAGGCATTTTTAGGCTTACAAACCCATTACTTCCGCCAGGGCAAAGCTGAAGAAGTACTGAAGTCTCTGGATAGTTGGATTGAAACTCACCCAGAGGATCAAAGTGTCAAACTGTTTAAAGGCGCTATTCTTGAACAACAAGAGCGCTACGACGAAGCTCTCGCGGCTTACCAGTCAATACTGCAAGCACAACCCGACGACCTTGCTGCCAAGCTATTTAGCTCATCAGTTTATGTACAAAAAGGCGAAGTAGATAAAGCCTATGAAATAACTTATAAGGTTAAAGAAGAGCAAGCTGAAAACCTACGTGTTTATGAGTTTTTAATGAGTCACGCCTCGCAGATTGACAAAACCCAAGAAGTAAAAACGCTATTAGATAAACAAGTTGCAGAGGCTCCTGAATCCTCACTTCTAAAAGAGCAGTTAGGTCGTTATTACTTATTTACTCGAGAATTTCCAAAAGCTATCGAGGCGTTTGAGCAAATTGATCCACTCACCCGAGAAGACAGAGTATGGCAGTTAATTGGTGATTTATACCTAGAAACGGGCAACCAAGAAAAAGCGATTTTAAGTTACCAAGCTTGGCTGGAAAACTCTCCACTTTCGCTGCCAGCATATGTGAAAAACATTAATGTTCTAGAATCAAGCGGACAACTGAAAGAAGCAGTAGCGCTAAGTAATAGAGCAGTAAAACTTTATAAAAATAACCAGCGCCTATTGTTTGTTCATTCAGTATTGCAACTTAAGGCTGGCGATGCAGCCGCTAGCCAAGATGCGCTAAACAGCCTTGATGCTAATCAAATGAATACACCTGCAGTTTTACAACAGCAGGGTTACATATATTTAGTTCAAGAAAACTGGCCAGCAGCTACCGATACTTTCAACAAATTATATAAAGCTTACCCTAGTACTCAAACTGCTAACTTACTAATCAAGTCGTACAAAGAAGCAGATAAAATCGAACAAGCCGTTGCTTTTATTAAACAAGCGCTCGAAGTGCATGGCGAAGCGGCAAAACCACTTCAACTGCAACTTGCTGAGCTACAAATGAAAGCCAATCCTCAACAGGCGATTGAGGAGTACCAAGCGATTATTAAAGAGCAACCAGATAACTTTGTTGCCTGGAACAATCTCGCCTGGGTTTACCATGACCTAAATGAGTTTGAAGTAGCCTTAACCTATGCAAATAAGGCCCATGAGTTAAAGCCAGATATACCGCAGATTAAAGACACCTATGGTTACATGCTACTTAAATCAGGTAAGCCAACAGAAGCTGCAAAAGCCTTAGAAGAAAGCTACAAGCAAGATGCTAGTAATGAGGTAGGTTTGCACTTAGCAGAAGCACTAATTGCCAATAAACAAACCCAAGAAGCTAAACAGCTACTCGATGGATTGATAAATATTGAGCCAGAGCTAGCAAATAAAAAAGCTGAACTAGAAGCTCAGCTAAATTAATCTATATAGCCCTAATAAGACCTTATTGGGGCAGGTATAAACCCTTAGATTCACACCACTTATGGCTCTCTCGTAACGATATGTTCGGAGAGTCATTTTTATAGAAACTCGGTGAATACATTTTTTTAATATAGTCATCATTGTCATCATTGTTTCTAGCTGCTAAACACCCCTTCTCTACTTCTTTATCAATGTTACGCATCAAGACTTGAAAGCCTACCGGTAAAGTACGGGTAAGGGTTCCTGCACTAATGTAGTAAGGTGCGCGTAAGCCATGATACTCAATAGCTGGACCCAGCTGCTCAAACTTAATGCCTAAAAAGCTCATACTTCTAGCTAGGCGAGGTTCCATCATCACGAACGCATGATGGGTTCCAGCTCTTACTGCTAAAGATGCAATAGACAAATATAATCCAATAGCAAGAAAGGGAAAGCAGCGAAGCTCTTCTTCGGAATATGTTTGTTCATTGATTGCACCAGAGGCAGCACCATCAAAATTATCGGCTTTACGACGACGGAATTGCGGGCGAACCGCTAACCGCGATATTTCACATATTTCAGTTCGATCAAATTGTGAAGGGTGATGTTTAGCACCCTCAATGGCATTTGAACAATATTTCTCGATTGGTAAGGGCTCATCCTTACTAGATGGAGAAACAATGCGCACACAGCCGGCGTAGTTATTACTGGGTTTATGCTCAATCAAACAAAAGCGCGAGTATTCGTCAAACTCATCTTGCTCCATACCATTTTCACGAACGGGCTCAAAATTCAATTCTTCACAATACACATCATGGCGAATTCTAAATGCTTCTTGCACGGTATCAGTTTTGTAAGCCACCACTGGGCGAAGGTACTCAGCAAAGTGTTGAGCAATTAACTTAGCCTCTCGCTTAACTAAAAGCGAAATGCCACCTCTCACAACAGCCCCAAAGTAAGGAACACTTGCTAAGGTTTTCACGGTTTTGTTTCGGATCATAAAGCGCTCTCAAAGCTTCAAACTTTCTAAATATTACATTTAGATTTTAGAAACAATTTAGAATTATAAAAGGCAGGCTTGCAGAAAAAACAAAGCGCAGAACTAGACTGCGCTTTGGATGTACAATGCTAAAACTTAGCGACTTTGTAATTAAGCATTATGCACGGCGGCGAACAGCGGCCAAACCTAATAGACCTAAACCAAAGATTGCTAAAGTTCCTGGCTCTGATACCTGTGCAGCAGAGATAGCGAAACCAGCTTTCAATTCGTTGGTTTTATCTTCTTCTGTTAAAAAACCAACACAAGTGAAGCCCGTGCCACAGTCAACACTACCTAATACTTCTAAACCTTGAAGACGAGTTGTTAGGGTGTATACATAGTCATCGTAACCAGGAATTGGTAATACAAAGCTATTTTGAAGATAGATATCGTCACCAACTTCAGTGAAAGTAACATCTGGGCCTAGCACTAAGGTAAACAGGTCTGAACAACCCTCTTGGTTAATACCAGCAGCACCCACGAGCTGAGTTGGCTCGTATTTACAAATATCGTTACTAGGCGTGTTATAAGTTTCTTCAAAAATGATTCCGAACTGAAGTACAGGCGCTGGAGCTAATGGAGTGGCAATAGGTGCTGTTGGACCTAAGAACAAACCATCAAACAAAGTAGCAGCAACCAGTGTATCACCAGTCACACCCCAGTTTTCGTGCATAAGGCCAGTACCTTCTGCGAAGTCCAAAGTTCCAACACCGTCTACTACGCTAGTAGTTACAGTACCTTCTTTAGCTTCTTCGATTACCAAAGCACTTTTCTTAAGGTCTGGGTTTTCAGCACCGTAAGGAACACCCCACTCAAGAGTCTTAGGCAATGTGCCACCAAACAATGGGTCAGGAGCGTTGAAAATATCGCCAGCAAAACCATCGAACTCAGAACGAGTTGCGCCAGACTCATCAATACCCGTTGGGTCGATAGAACCAGCATCAGAAGTCCACTCGTCGAAACCAGCGTCGTTTAGATAATTCCAATCAGTAATAAGAGCAGAGTTTGCAGTAACGCTGGCAAAACTTAAGCTAGCGGCCAAGCAAGTTAGTTTTAATTTGTTCATGTCACCCATCCATTTGGTCAGTACGATTCGAAATACAATTCATACAAAGCAATCTAGGTGCCAATTTTAAAAAAGCTTAAAAAGCAATAGCTTAAGAAATGAACAGCTCATAGCTAAAATTAGGATGTAAAAATTACTGACACAAAAACCGATAATATTTATCAAGCCAAAAGATCCTTGGGCTCCATTCCATTATGCTTATTATATGAACAATTTCACCACTTCATGATAAGTGCACGATTAACTACCGTAGTTGCTTAAGCAATAAACATCATATAGCTAAAACGCCAACCGACCGCCGACACAAATCGGTAAATACCTATACCAGTAGGGAAGCGATATTAAGAGGAGCGATATTAAAGAAGGTGTGTTTTAGAGAGGATAAAAAATTACTGCTGCTAACTAGCAGCAGTAATTGAGGCAGTAAGGCTGTTTAAGCACGGCGACGAACTGAAGCCAAACCTAATAAACCCAAACCAAAGATAGCTAGTGTACCCGGCTCAGTCACCTGAGCAGCAGAAATTGCAAAAGATGCTTTTAATTCGTTTGATTGGTTCTCTTCAGTTAAGAAACCAATACAGGTAGAGTCAGGACCACAATCTAAGTCGTCTAATACAGTTAAGCCTTGCAGACGAGTGGTTAATGTGTACACGTAATCATCAAAGCCAGGGATTGGTAGAATAAAACTGTTTTGCAGGTAAATATCATCGCCCACTTCAGTAAATGTCACACCATCGTCCAAGATTAAAGTGAACAAGTCAGCACAACCTGCTTGGTTAATGCCAGCTTCGCCTACTTTAGTGTCGCCATACTTACAAGTATCGTTAGTTGGTGTGTTGTACGTTTCTTCGAACAACACGTCAAACTCAAGTACTGGAGCAGGTAATGCAGGACCAACAAAAGGCGCTAGAGGTTGTAAGAACAAACCGTCAAACAATACTGCTGATGACAAGGTGTTACCAGTAACACCCCAGTTTTCATGAGTAAGGCCTGTGCCAGTAACAAAATCCAAAGCACCAACACCGTCAACAACACTTGTGCTTACTTGACCAGACTGAGCGTCGTCAATCTCAAGTGAGCTTTTGTTTAGCTGAGGGTTAACTGCACCGTAAGGCGTACCCCATGCAAGATTCTTAGGAAGTTCACCACCAAAAAGAGGGTCAAACTCATCGGCAGTGGCGCCACTTGTGTCAATGCCTAGTTGGCCAGCGTTTGAACTCCACTCTTTGAAACCAGCATCATTAGCATAGTTCCATTCAGTAATTAGTTCAGCGTTAGCAGAAATACTCGCAAATCCTAGGCCTGCAGCCAAGCAAGTAAGTTTCAATTTGTTCATTTCACCCATCCAATTTGGTAATAGCGTTTAGATATAAAGACTCGCTACAAAGCAAATACGATGCCAAAAAATATAAACAATAAAAAACAATAACTTACAACCTAAAATTAAATTTAACAATAATGACATGTAAAACATACTGACATAAAAACACTATTGCTACTCTTCCTTTAAGACGATTTTTTTAGCAATTTTAAACACCATACGCTGCAAAGGGTTGCGATTGCCCATTGGCCGCCAGGTTTTCTTAAAGCGATTACGGTAGGCATCGAAGTGCAAACCATAAGGTGCAGTGATCAGCTCACCACGATTAAGTAAAATTTTGAGCACATAGGTCCCGGCGATTCCGCCACACATCTTAACCGCCATTGGCATAGACGGCCCCTTTTTAGCATGAAAGTCAGCTCGACTCGGATCAACTAAGTAGGGTCGCTGCAACATAGCTGGCGATAAACCAATTAAAAATTTTATATATTGCTCATTCTCACTACTGGCATCTTCAAATCGAAAATACTCTTCATAGCTCATGCTACCTGGCATAAAACACAAAAATGCACAGCCCATCCCCAAAGGCGCAGCGGTAACTAAAGGGATCTTTTTCTCTAAACATTTTTGAAAGACCAGCTTTCTCGCAGACAAGGCAAAAAAATCTAAGCTATCTACGTATACGTCTACACCTTCTAAAAACTCATCAACATTGTGCTCAAATATGCCTTCGGGGAAAGACTTCACTTCTGCTTCTGGGTTTATGTCTAAGCAAATGTTTTCCATCACCTTTACTTTATCTTGGCCAACTGTAGACATAAACGCGCCAGCTTGACGATTAAAATTATGTACCTCATATTCATCAAAGTCAGAGATGTGAAACTTGCCAACCCCTAAACGAGCTAAAGTAACAATATGTTCGCTACCTACTCCGCCAGCACCTGCCATAGCCACTCGCTTACCACGTAATATTTGTTGTTCTGCTTCTGTAACCCAGCCAATGTTTCGAGAAAAAGCATCTTCGTAATTAAAACTCATAAATAATTGCCTTATAAGATTAACGACATCCTGTCGCCTGCATATAACCACGAACAACATAGCAACTTGCTCTAATGCATAGTAAAAATTAAGATTAAAAGGTCATTCAAGGAAGAACACAGTATGAAACTCGCCTTCATCGTAATCCTCGCCTCTTTTGCTTCACTGTTTAGTGTAGAAGCTTCAAGCGCTCTTGCTGATACTATAGAAAAAATCAAACCTTCTGTCGTAGGAATTGGCACTTACAATAAACTTAATTCTCCCAGAGCCAGTTTGCGCGGTACCGGATTTGTAGTGGGCACCCATCTCATCGCCACCAACGCGCATGTCATACCTAAAAGCTTAAATCAGCAACAAAATGAAAAATTAGTCGTATTTGTTGGCCAAGGTCGTTCCCCAGAATTACGTATAGCAAGCCTAGTAGCCAGTTTGGAAGAGCGCGATTTAGCTATATTAAGAGTAGATGGCAAGCCTCTAACGCCCTTAACACTTTCAAGCGAAAAAGTACGCGAAGGAGAATTGTATGCCTTCACAGGATTTCCCATCGGTGCGGTATTAGGTTTATACCCCGTCACCCATCGCGGTATTATTTCGAGCATTACTCCAGTGGTGATACCCGCTAGATCAGCCAGCGAGCTCAACCTTGCGCAGCTTAAGCGCCTCAAGTCGCCTTATAATATTTATCAACTCGATGCCACAGCCTACCCCGGTAATAGCGGCAGCCCTTTATACCACCCAGAAACTGGCGAAGTTATCGCAATTATCAACAAAGTATTTGTGAAAACAACCAAAGAGGCAGTACTGGCTGACCCTAGTGCCATCAGCTACGCAATACCCGTCATTCACTTAAAGCAGTTACTAAAAACTATCAAATAGCACTTACTACATATTCAGGCACAAAAAAGCCCTTAAAAATAAGGGCTTAAATTTGGTCTCATCAGCTTAGAGTGATTCTTAAAACGGAATGTCGTCGTCAAAGTCCATTGGTGGCTCATTAAACTGCTGCGTTGCCTGCTGAGGTGCTTGTTGCGGCGCTGGAGCTGGTTTAGCTTGCTGCTGATAACCGCCTTGCTGAGGTGCTTGCTGCTGTGGAGCTTGTTGCTGGAAACCACCTTGCTGCGCAGGTGCTGCTTGAGGAGCGGCCTGCTGCTGTCCACCCCAATTACCTTGCTGTTGAGGTGCGCCACCGCCCATATTTTGGCCCTGACCACCGCCTTGACGGCCACCTAACATTTGCATTACACCATTAAAGCCTTGTACAACTACTTCAGTTGAGTAACGGTCTTGACCACCTTGGTCTTGCCATTTACGGGTTTGCAGTTGACCTTCAATATAAACTTGTGAGCCTTTCTTTAAGTATTCACCAGCCACTTCCGCTAACTTGCCAAACAACACTACACGGTGCCATTCGGTGCGCTCTTTCTGTTCACCACTTTGCTTGTCTCTCCAGCTTTCTGAAGTTGCAATAGTAATATTGGCGACGGCCCCTCCGTTTGGCATAAAACGAACTTCAGGATCTTGTCCTAAGTTACCAACCAAAATTACTTTATTAATGCCCCGAGTGGCCATGTATATCGCTCCTATATTCTATCTGTTGTGGCGAGGAAGACCCGCTATCATACTAGGCTGAACGCACCAAATCCAATGCTCTAGCCAATTCAAATTCTTTTGTTTTAACTTTAAGGTAAGCAGTATTGTCACTTGCTATAACAACTGCTTCTACAACCCCAGGTAAAACCTGCAGTTTTTCTAAAATGCTGGCAGGTTGATCGGGAGATGATATCGTTAATGAATAACTTTTTATGCCACTTTGCGCACGCAATCCCAAACTGACAACAATCCAAATAATCAGCAATGCTATAGCAAATAAACTGACTAAATTAGCACCGCCCACCGTATACAAGGCTCCGGCACTAGAGCCACCGATAAACGCACCCAAAAACTGACTGGTAGAAAACACCCCTAACGCCGCACCTTTGTTACCCGGAGGGCATAAATTAGAGATTAGCGCCGGTAAACTGGCTTCTAAGTAATTAAAGCCAACAAAAAATATGGCCAATATAGTACCTAAAGCCCAAACAGAGGTGTCATTTATCAGCAATAGGGCATTAGCAATCAATAACAAACTAATAGCAAAAATAAAGTAGCCGCGCTGCTGGTTACGCTTAGCCGCAATAATCAGCATTGGCACCATCAATACAAAGGAAATAAGTACTGCGGGCAAATACACCTGCCAATGATTTGCGGCACTTAAACCCGTTTCAAGCAAGCGAAATGGCATCACAACAAACAAAGCCGTAAGCACCAAGTGCAGAGTGAAGACTCCCCAATCTAAACGCAGTAGCTGGGGATGTTTTAGCAAAGTGAGCATCTTTTTCGAGTTAGTACTTACTTCACCACTAGGTGCTTTAAAATCGGCATTTGGTACTGCAAACTGAACAACCAGCATGGCTAACACCGCCAACACAGCAATTAACCAAAATAATCCTGATAGGCCTAAGTAAGCAGAAAGAAGCGGTCCTAAAACCAGCGATGCTGCGAATGATAAGCCAATGCTCACGCCAATAAATGCCATTACTTTTGCACGCTGAGTTTCCCGAGTTAGATCGGCCGCCAAAGCCATCACCGTGCTGGCTATTGCTCCCATTCCCTGCAGAGCTCTACCTAGGGCAATCCCATAAATGGAATCTGCCATTGCAGCAACCACCGAGCCAAGAGCAAAAATACTCAAGCCTAAAAATATAATTGGCTTGCGACCTACCCTATCCGATAGCCAGCCCATGGGGATTTGAAACATAGCCTGAGTTAAACCGTAAGCGCCAATGGCAAAGCCAACCCATAGCGGTGAGAATCCTGTAAGCTCTTGGCCATAAACCGCTAACACTGGCATTAGCATAAACAAACCAGCCATGCGCAAGGCAAATAACAATGCTAATGAATAAGCACCGCGCTTTTCTGTAGGGTTTAATCGTTCGTCTTGGCTCATAACCATCTAAAGTACGTCATTAAAGAACCGGCAATGCTATCACAAGCAGCAAGCTGCAAACCAGCGCAAGATAGTAAGCAAACAATAAGTAATAGCTCGGCTTATCATCGGCGCATTTCAATAAATTATGTGTAATACTGGGCGATTTAGTGCAGCAGTGAACAGCTAACAATGGACAGTATTGATATTCGGGGTGCCCGCACCCACAACCTTAAAAACATTTCACTGACCCTGCCTCGCGATAAGCTAATTGTTATCACCGGCTTATCGGGCTCAGGGAAATCGTCGCTCGCATTCGATACCCTTTACGCAGAAGGTCAGCGACGCTATGTTGAGTCTCTTTCTGCCTATGCGCGCCAGTTTCTATCATTAATGGAAAAGCCCGATGTAGACCACATCGAGGGCCTATCGCCAGCCATTTCTATTGAGCAAAAATCAACCTCGCACAATCCACGCTCTACCGTGGGAACCATCACTGAGATTTACGATTATTTACGTTTGCTCTATGCCCGTGTAGGTGAGCCTCGCTGTCCACACCACAACGAACCACTGGCTGCGCAAACCATTAGCCAAATGGTGGACAAAGTATTTGAAGAGCCAGAAAACAGCAAACTAATGCTATTGGCTCCAATAGTGCGAGATCGCAAAGGCGAGCATGTAAAAACTCTGGAGAACTTAGCGGCGCAAGGCTTTATTCGTGCTCGCATCGATGGGGAAGTGTGTGACTTAAGCGATCCACCAGAATTAGAGCTGCACAAAAAACACAATATTGAAGTAGTGATTGACCGCTTTAAAGTTCGCGCCAGTGACGACTTAGCCCAACGCTTAGCGGAGTCATTTGAAACAGCCTTAGAACTAGCCGAAGGCACTGCCATTTTAGTTGATATGGACAGCGGCGACACTCGCCAATTATTCTCAGCTAACTTTGCCTGCCCGGTATGTGGCTACAGCATGACCGAGCTAGAGCCAAGAATTTTCTCCTTCAACAACCCTGCAGGTGCTTGCCAAACCTGTGATGGCTTAGGCGTGGATCAATTCTTCGACGATAAAAAGGTGATTGTAAACCCTGCGCTTAGTTTATCGGGCGGGGCCATTCGTGGGTGGGACAAACGCAACTTCTACTATTACCAAATGCTTAAATCATTGGCTGCTCATTTCGAGTTTGACTTAGACATGGCCTTTCAAGACCTAAGCGACAAGCACCAAAAAGTGATTTTGCATGGTTCGGGCCGCACCAGTATTGAATTTAAGTACATGAACGATCGCGGTGACGTTACCGTACGCAAACACCCTTTTGAAGGGATTATCCCCAACATGCGCCGCCGCTATAAAGAAACTGAGTCAAACGCAGTTCGCGAAGAGTTGGCTAAGTTTATTAGCAATCAAGAATGCCCAGGCTGTGGTGGTAGTCGGCTTCGCGAAGAAGCTAGAAGCGTATTTATAGGTACCACAAATCTGCCAGAAGTGAGTTGTAAATCCATTGGCGAAGCCATGGAGTTTTTCGACTCTCTAAGCCTTAAAGGACAACGTGCTCAAATCGCCGACAAAATTCTTAAAGAAATTTGTGAGCGTTTAAACTTTTTGATCAATGTTGGTTTAGATTACCTTTCCTTAGACCGCAGTGCCGATACCTTATCAGGCGGTGAGGCCCAGCGAATTAGATTGGCCAGCCAAATTGGCGCAGGCTTAGTTGGGGTAATGTATGTACTTGACGAGCCCTCGATTGGACTGCATCAACGCGATAATGAACGCTTACTTGCAACCCTTAATCACCTACGAGATCTAGGCAACACAGTAATCGTGGTCGAACATGATGAGGATGCTATTCGGGCAGCCGACTACATTTTAGATATTGGCCCAGGAGCGGGCGTGCATGGTGGTGAAATTGTTGCTCAAGGTACTTACCAACAAGTGATTGATACGCCAGAGTCGCTCACCGGACAATATCTATCAGGCAAAAAAGCCATTGAAGTACCCAATGAGCGCCACCCAACGGGTAAAGATTGGTTAAAGGTACTTGGTGCTAGCGGTAACAATCTAAAAAATGTCGACTTAGCTATTCCTCTAGGTTTATTAACTTGTATTACCGGAGTATCGGGTAGCGGAAAATCCACTCTCATTAATGACACTCTCTATAAAATTGCCCAAAAAGCGCTTAATGGTGCGGCAGGCGAAGATATCGCGGCTCACAAAGCAGTAGAAGGTCTCGAACACTTAGATAAAGTGGTAGATATCGACCAAAGCCCAATTGGCCGAACGCCACGTTCAAACCCTGCTACTTACACTGGAATTTTTACTCCTATACGCGAATTATTTGCCGCTACACAAGAGGCGCGTTCACGAGGATATAAACCAGGTCGCTTTAGCTTTAACGTCAAAGGTGGCCGCTGTGAAGCCTGTCAAGGCGACGGCGTTATCAAAGTTGAAATGCACTTTTTACCCGATGTATACGTGCCTTGTGATGTTTGTAAAAGCAAACGCTACAACCGAGAAACCCTAGAGATAAAATACAAAGGCAAGAGTATTCATCAAATCTTAGAAATGACGGTAGAAGAAGCCCGTCCATTCTTCGATGCTGTACCAGCCATTGCCAGAAAGCTGCAAACCCTAATCGATGTTGGACTTACCTATATCAAACTTGGTCAATCGGCCACTACACTTTCAGGTGGTGAGGCACAACGGGTAAAACTTGCCAGGGAACTCAGTAAAAGAGATACCGGGCAAACTCTCTACATCTTGGATGAACCAACAACGGGTCTACATTTCCACGATATAGAACTGTTGCTCGAGGTTATTCATCGCCTACGCGATCACGGAAATACCATCGTGGTGATTGAACACAACCTAGACGTAGTAAAAACAGCAGATTGGATCGTCGACTTAGGACCAGAAGGTGGTAAAGGCGGTGGGGAAATTCTCGTTGCTGGCACACCAGAAGACATTGTTAAAGAACAGCGCTCTCATACCGCTAGATTCTTAAAACCCATGTTAGAAAATAAAAAATAAGGCAAAAAGCCAGATTATCAAGGATGTAAGATGCTATCAAAGTTTAGCCTAGAGCGTACTTTTGTTTATGTATTTAGTGCAATGATGTTACTGGGCATGCACTACTTTCAACACAACCAAGGGGGTACGGGGCTAGCACTCCCTTTTAACCTAGTGGTATGGTGCTTTGCTAGCATTCTTATCGGCCTTGGCCTTATTAAGGTGAGCCAATCCCAAACCTTACGCTATAACAAAACACTTATTGGTTTAGCAATTTGTGCGGTTGGTTTATGGATCCCGCTGTTTTATCCGAACGCTGAGCTTGGCGCCTTTGCTTTGGATCGTTTAATCGGATTGGCAGCCGGTTTATTACTAATCTTTTCCTTACTTCAGCTGAATCTAAGCAACAAACAATGGCAGCAAATGCTCTACATGCTAGTAGCAGCGGTGTTAATCGAAAGTCTGTATGCATTAACTCAAATGTATTTGCTCACAGAAGGCAATTGGGTAGGCTTCAACGTTAACTCAACCAGAGCTCCAGGCATTTTCCAGCAACCAAATGTGTTAGGAACCTTTGTCCTGTTTGGCCCTTTAGCTTCTGCCTGGCTTTTATCTCAACGAGCAGTGAATAACAAATGGCAGCAAACTTTAATACTGCTTACCAGTTTTGCCGCCACTTGGGTATGTTTCTTAACTGGGTCACGTACCACCCTTATTGCTCTGTTTTTAATTTTGCCCTTAATGGCACCTTATCTATTTAAAACAGCTAATTCGCTGCAATTAAGATGGTGGTTATTTAGCATTCTACTTGGAGTATTAGCGCCTATTATCCCAGAGCTTTTTGCCTCAAACGTCACCAGAGATGCGTTAGGGGGAGCAACAACTGCTTACCGAGTCACCATGCTTGAAGTAAGCTGGCAACTGTTTAAAGAGCAACCTCTGCTAGGTTGGGGTTATGGCGCCTACGATGGTGTCTACCATGCAGCGCAGGCAACGCTCAATCAGCAAGGTATAGTCGATGGCTATCATTTTAATGTTGCTCATCCTCATAACGAACTGGCTTACTGGGCAGTTGAAGGTGGATTAGTCACTGTTCTAGCACTATTTAGCATGTCATTTTTAGTCATAAAATGCTTGATTAAGCACGGATGGCAAAAAGCTCTGTTCCACTTTGCACTATTGTTTCCTTGCCTGCTACATAGCATGACTGAGCTTCCCTTCTACCACTCAGCAATCTTATGGATTTTATTCTGCACATTTTTAGCTCGAATGATAAAAAGCGATGAAGTCGTCGCTAAAGCTTTTCCTGCAAAGTTTGCCCCTAAATTATTTGGCATACTAATCCCATGTTTCACTCTAGTGTTCATGCTTACGGGCTTACAGGCCATCCACAAAATTGTCCAATTTGAACGTTCAGGAAGTGCGAATGCTAATTTGCTTGAGGAGGTTATAAACCCAATTCCTTTGCAAACCCGTTACGAATTTAACGCCATGTCATTCAGGTTAAACGCAGCCGTTTCTCTCGATCTTAAGAGTGAGCTAGAAAACTACTTGGTGTGGTCAGAGAAAATTCTAAAACGACAAGCAAGAACAGAACACTTTTATAATCGCTCTGTCGCTCTACGAGCTTTAGGCTTCACAGAACAAGCTTTAGCAAACGACCAATTAGCTAACAGTATTTATCCGAATACTGAGCGAGTATCTTACAAACTAATTTCAGCAACCAATGGTGGTGAAGAGTCCCTGAAAAAGTACTTAGTTTGGAATCGCACAGAAATTGAGAGCAAAAGTAATCCACAATTATACATCCATCAAATTAACGCTCTAGTCAGGCTTGGCGACATCAAACCCGCAGTAGACACACTGATAGAAGCTCAGAACAATTTTCCAGAACAAGTGAACCTAAATAGCGTTCCTAGTTTAAAGCCTTATATAAAGATAAAAGATAATACTTAAACCACTTAGGATGAGATATCTCTTTCAGTTTTATCTCATCCTTTGTCATTTCTACTAAGCGAACTTAATTCACCCTAATGCATTTAATTACTAAATTGCTTTAAGCAACTATTCAACCCTAACGTTATCTTCTCTGACACCACTCAGCCTCTTCCCCTCTTACACTTTTAAATAGCTAAGTCCTGATATTCATCGTTCACTAGGTGTTACTCGCTGGACAGCCGCTTCAAATTTATCCATTGATGATTTTAGTGAGCGCGCTAGTCTCGCCAAGAAGCTAGCCAAGCGCAATCATTGGTCGACCTTGTATGTGCATGAAAGTGAGGTGCTTGAGCCGGTAGAGTCATAGAGTCTTAATCAGGCTAAATGCAGATAGGTATAAAGAGTGAAACGATAACCCGCAGGCAATAAAAAAGCCCTCGTCGTATGACGAGGGCTTAGTATAGGCGCCTGGCAGTGACCTACTTTCACATGGGGAAACCCCACACTATCATCGGCGCAGTTGCGTTTCACTTCTGAGTTCGGCATGGAATCAGGTGGGTCCACAACGCTATTGCCACCAGGCAAAAACTGTTGTCTTTAACATTCGAAAAAGCTGAAACATCTCATGAGTACTAACAAGTATTCATGGTTTCTAAATAAGGTATCTATAAGCAACACCCTTTAGGTGTTGTATGGTTAAGCCTCACGGGTAATTAGTACAAGTTAGCTCAATGCCTCACAGCACTTACACACCTTGCCTATCAACGTTGTAGTCTCCAACGGCCCTTCAG